>CAZUMF010000006.1:0-43870 GCA_964621385.1 uncultured Desulfohalobiaceae bacterium | reverse complement strand
TTATGGATGTGATCCGATCCCTGCCTGCCGGAGGAGAGACTATGGAAACTATAGCTGATATGTTGGAGCAACGAGGCGAAGAGAGAGGCATTTCTCTGGGCGAGCAACGAGGCGAACAACGAGGCGAACTCAAAAAATGCAGGGATCTGCTCCTAAGGAATATCAATGCCCGATTCGGAACAATAAACCGGGACATCGTAGAACGGATCAAGGAGATTCAGTCCGTCGAGATCCTTGACGGGCTTTTCGATATGTCCCTCCGGGCTTCATCCTTCGATGAGTTCCAAGAACAGGTCCACCGGGCCACAGATAATTAAGAAGATGCGGCTGCAAAAAATCATTTTGTAGCCGCCAGATAGAGAGCCAGGCTATTTGATCACTTTCATTTGAGAGGAGCAACATGGATTGGCCGGCATGGATTGAAGATCATACTTGGCAATGGCTGATTGGAATCATCATTGCAATTTTGGCCATTCTCATTCCCCTTCTCTCCAGAAGGAAACAACCCCCCTCCCAATCGGCAATCAATTCACATCAACGGCAATGATAATTCCCCTGTCCAGATTCAAGACTCACCTCATGCCTCAGTTGCAATTCAAAAAATTGATCCGGACGAATTAGCGAGGAAGCTAGCTGAAAAGCTCCCGGACAGTCAGTCCCTGAGAGAAAAGGACCAGGAAATTGCCACCCTGAAGGCGACCATTGAGCGATTGGAGCAGGCCCCTGGAGACGCACGAAAGCAGGCCGCCTTACAGGCTTTGGCCGCTGGGGAGCCGGAAAAAGCCACGGAGCTGCTCGAGCAAGCCGCCCAAGTCCGGACCAAACAAGCCTCCCAGGATTGAGTGGACATTGGGAACATCGCCTTTCTTTATGATACGCAAAAAGCCTTGGACGCCTACGAAAAAGCGATCGAGTTGGATTCGAGCAATATTGCTGCCTGGAATAGACTGGGGCATGTTTTTCGACGCTTAGGTCGCCTTAGTGCAGCTTTGGAACCGACACTATGGCCATATCCTCAGCCTGTCGGGAAATGACAAATTAAACTGCGCTGCAGCCTACGGCAACATGGGCAATGTCCACCTAACCCGAGGCGATCTGGATCAGGCTCTGGCGATGTATGAGAAGGCCTTGGCGATTAATGAAGAACTGGGCCGCAAGCAAGGGATGGCCATTCAATATGACAACATGGGCATTGTTTACAAAACCCGCGGTGATCTGAGCCGGGCTAGTGAATATTGGAAAGAAAGCCTGAGGCTGTATACGAAAATAGGCGCTGAGAAGGAGAAAACCAAGGTCCAGGGGTGGATTGAAGAGGAATGCCAGGGGGAATGAGGACGGAAGAAGGATGACAGAGGGCAGAGGACAGAGGACAGAGGACGACAGTAGTCAGGAGTCGGTGGTCAGTGGGCAGAGGACAGAGGGCGGAAGGCAGAAGGTGGAGGACGGCCGCCCGTGGGCCGTGAGCGTGGGCCGGGTCGGACCTCTCCAGTATGCCAGAATTTTGGTAAAAAGGCTTAAAATCCAGCTCTGTGGATGCCTTAGGATCACCATTTTGGTGTCGAAATCAGCTGTCTAAGAAGACTCAGAACCGGGCATTAGAGGCTAATAGTTTTTTGTTGGCCTGGCTGAGCAGATCCAATCTTCATTTTCGTTCCCTTTGATCTTTCTCCTGCAATCTCGATTCTATTACAACAGGTGGGACTTCTTTCACCTGGCCGTCTTCCCAGATCACGATCGGGGAATTGGTCAGTTTTGCTTTTTGTAGGACTTTCCGCATAGCTTTCTGAAATGCGGCATCAGCCATCAATGACAGTTCCTGCTTTTCGTTGTTCCTTGTTTCCATGAAGCTATTCCTCTGGTATTTTTGCAATATATTGAAAAGCCGCTTCATCAAGGTTGTTTTCCCAGCGCCGTTGGGGCCGGCGATGATATACACAGTTGGCATTTCGTAAATCCTATCAAGTACGATTTTCTCGTAAATACCAAAGTGCTTAGCAATAAATAAAAAAAAGGACACTCCAATAGTGTCCTATGAGATCTCAAGCAACATTGCTTTACAGCTTTCTCGCTTGAATCGGCTAAAATATTTGGCGTCCCCAGCCGGATTTGAACCGGCGTCGCCGGCGTGAAAGGCCGGTGTCCTGGACCGGGCTAGACGATGGGGACGCGCTATTAATTTGGCTGGGGGTAAAGGATTTGAACCTTTGCTACCGGGGCCAGAACCCGGCGTCCTGCCACTAGACCAACCCCCAACAACGAAGAAACGCTTTCTAAACAAATTGAAACTGAATGTCAAGTCAAAAAAAACCGCCCTGAAAAAAAGACACTGCTTCTGTCAGGCCTAACTTGCGGACAACCTTCTGGTCAAGCGCTTCATTTTCTTGATCTTTTTTCTTAAGGCATCTTTTTCTTTCCCGGCCTCGCTTCCGGCAAGTTCCTGCTTTTGGGCGCGCAGGTCTTTGATGGTCCGCTTGCAGCTCGCGATCTGCTCCTTATAGGGATTCTGCCCGGAACCCTCTTCGGCAATGCCCAGCACGTCCTTGATCTGCGCCAAAAGCTCATCTTTGCCCATGCCTGAGGCGCCCACGATCTGCGGAAACTTCTCAATGGACAACTCCCGCAGCTCCTTGGCTGTCATTTTGTCCAAGGGTTTTTTCAAATTCAATGATTCAACCTTCACTTCTTCGCTCATACCTGTCTCCTCATGTTTTTATTGCTCGTCAGACTGCAGTGGCACTTTTTTCCTCAGCATCCGCAGATATGTCCGATAACAGGAGCCAACCGGAGAGTCTTCCGGGACCGCATCCAAAAGCCCCCCCAGGATCTCGGGGGGGGCTGCGGTGTAAGTCTGAAAATCGCAGCCCACAAAGACTTGATCAAGACAAACTTTATTTTCTAACAGTTCAAAGCTGATTTTGTCAAACGGCTGCCAGCCCAGACAGGCGGCGATTTTGTCAAGAATCTGCTCGGAATACAATGAGCATTCCTGCATGATCAGACTGTTGGCCGCCCCGAGACGCAAGGTGCGTTTTCTCTTGCCCACAGGCCGGACCAGATCCTGCAGACCGGGGCCGATAATCCGGGGCCACTGTTTCCAGACTTCAGCTATCTGCATCTCCTGCTTCATTCCCCGGCGGGAAAGCAAGGCTTCCAGGGCCTGGGCCGCCGTGCGCATACACCACTCCAGTGACTTATCGGTTCATCTGTGTTATAGAAAACAAGAAAATGTGTTGCTCCGTTGCAGTGGAAGTCCTTGTCATAGAAATTAGAAATTGGAAATTGGAAATTTGATGAGGCGTAATAGAACGCTCTGCTTTTCTGCATTCTTTTCTTGCCAATTTCCAATTTCGAAGTAAACCTGGACCTTTGGGTTGCGGGCGGAGCCGGCTTTGGTACAATTACCAGATATTCACGCGCAGAGCCAAACAGGCTGCTTCACACAGCGCTGCCGACCACCCGGCCGGGGAATTTTTTCTTGCCCCCTGCAGATTTGGATGGTAGCAATACCTTCCAGCAAGAGTATCCCAAATCACGTCAAGGATTGCAATGCCCGATATTTCATCTTTTGTCCAACAGTTCGCCATCCTGGCCATTCCAGTGCTTTCGGCCATCACCTTCCATGAAGTCGCGCACGGGTATGTGGCCTATCTTCTTGGCGACCCCACGGCCAAGGCTGCCGGACGCCTGACCCTGAACCCGATCAAACACCTCGATCCCATAGGGGCCCTGGCCCTGTTCATTGTGAAGGTGGGCTGGGCCAAGCCCGTGCCCATCAACCCCGCCTACTTTCGCAATCCCGGCAAAGGCCTCATCCTGGTCTCGCTGGCCGGTCCGGCGGCCAATTTCCTGCTCGCCGCGTTCATGGCCGTCTGCTTCCATCTGCTGTCCTGGTTCTATGTCGAGTTCAGCGCACCCGGCGGGCTGATCCTGTTCCGTCCCCTGGCCCTGATCTTCCTCTACGGCGTGCTCATCAATATCGGCCTCGGGGTCTTCAACCTGCTTCCGATCCCCCCGCTGGACGGCAGCAACATTCTGGCCGGATTCCTGCCGCCGGCAATGGCCACAGCCTTTTTGAAAAACGCCAAATACGGTTTTATTATCCTGATTTTCCTTTTTGTCACCGGAACCGTGCAGAAAATCATTCTTCCCCTGATCACCCTGCTCGGCTCGCTGTTAGTCCCTGATTTGCGTCAACTCATCTAAGGAAACACGAAACGCCATGACCAGCGCACACACCATTGTCTCAGGGATGCGTCCCACAGGCCCCCTTCACCTGGGCCACTATTTCGGAGTGCTCAAAAACTGGACCGCCCTGCAGGAGAAGCACCAATGCTATTTCTTTGTTGCCGACTGGCATGCCCTGACCAGCGAATACGCCTCCCCGCACAGCATTCAGCCCTTTGTCCTTGAGCTGGTCATTGACTGGATCTCCGGAGGGCTGGACCCGAGCAAATGCACCTTTTTCCAGCAGTCGGCCATCAGGGAGCACGCCGAACTCAATCTGATCCTGTCCATGATCACCCCCCTGGGCTGGCTGGAGCGCAATCCGACCTACAAGGAAGTCAAACAGGAGCTCATGGCCAAGGATTTGAACACCTTTGGTTTTCTCGGCTACCCCGTGCTCATGTCCGCGGACATTCTCATGTATCAGGCCACCATGGTTCCCGTGGGCCAGGACCAATTGCCCCACCTGGAACTCTGCCGGGAAATCGCCAGGCGCTTCAATGGCCTGTACGGCGATTTCTTTCCGGAACCCCAGTCCCAACTGACCCAGGCCCCGAAAACGCCTGGCCTGGATGGCCGCAAGATGAGCAAAAGCTACGGCAATTCCATTTTCCTCAAGGAAAGCCCTGCCGAGCTCAAGACCAAAATCATGTCCATGCTCACGGACACGGCCCGCCAGCGGCTCAAGGACCCGGGGAGTCCAGAGAACTGCAATCTTTTTCCCTATTTGCAGCTTTTGGACCCGGAATCCGATTTTCCGGACATCCGCGAGGGCTGCACCCGGGCCGAGCGCGGCTGCGTGGAATGCAAAAAACTGCTTCTGGAGCAGATGGATGCGTTTTTAGAGCCCATACGCCGCATCCGCCGGGACCTGGAAGCCCGTCCGGACACGGTCCGGGATATTCTGAAGCAGGGCACGGATCAGGCCAGGGAGCAGGCGGCCTTGAACATGGAGCAGATCAAAAGCATGCTGTCCTTCTGACCGGATTACCCCCCTGGATCAGGATAGTCGACCCTGGTCAGGCACAGACCCTGGGCCGGGGCTGTGGCCGGGCCCCGGGTCCGGTCCCGGCCCTGCAGCAGGGCCTGCAGCTCTTCAAGTCCCAATCGGCCCTGCCCCACCGCCACGATGGCGGCCACCAGATTCCGAACCATCTGCTTGAGAAATCCATCGGCCTGGAAATGGCAGACCAGTTCAGATTCACAGAACCCCTGCGCAAACCAGACAGCGGACAGGTGACGCACAGAGGATGCCACCGGAGTCCCCACATTCTGAAAGGCGCTGAAGTCATGCTTTCCCTGCACAACAGCCGCCGCCTGCAGCATTGCGGCCTGGTCCAGATGGCCCGTCTTCCAGACGAATGGCCGCCTCTGGGGCAGCACATAGGCGGTCTTCTGCCAGAGCGTGTAGGTGTAGGTCTTGCACCGGGCGCTGAGCCTGGCGTGGAACTCCCGGTCCACGGGCTGCGCCCCGGTCACGGCCATATCCTCGGGCAAAAGACCGTTCAAGGCCCGCTGCCAGGGCACCCCGAGGCGGTTATCCGGCAGATCGCAATGCACCACCTGCCCCAGGGCATGCACCCCGGCGTCGGTTCTGCCTGCAGCATGCACCCGGACCGGAACCGCGCAGATCCGGCGCAAACCCTCCTCCAGACAGCCCTGCACAGTCCGCTGACCGGGCTGAACTTGCCAACCGGAAAATTGCGTGCCAGTATAGGCCAGAGTCATCTTGAGACGAAACATGACACCGAAAAGGATACCTGAAATGCCTTCCGAACGAAACATCTATTTACAGACCGTCCCCATCCAGGAGGCGGTGGAACGCCTCAAGTCCGCCCTGGACAGGACGCAGCTCCTGGGTACAGAAATCATACCGGTCCATGAGGCCCTGGACCGCATCACGGCCGAACCGGTCTTTGCCGAACACTCCTCCCCCACCTTTCATAGTGCGGCCATGGACGGCATTGCGGTCCGGGCCGAAGACACCTTTTTGGCCCGGGAGGGCCGGCCGGTGGAATTGCAGCAGGGTGCGGGCTATTATCATCCGGTGAACACCGGGGAC
Organism: uncultured Desulfohalobiaceae bacterium; assembly: GCA_964621385.1. Taxonomy (GTDB): domain Bacteria; phylum Desulfobacterota; class Desulfovibrionia; order Desulfovibrionales; family Desulfothermaceae; genus JAABTT01. Next base: position 37,584 of record CAZUMF010000006.1, on the reverse strand, counting down.
CCCATGCCAGAGGACTGCAACGCGGTGATTATGATCGAGTATGTAGATCAGATCGATGCCCAAACCGCGGCCATTGAGCACCCGGCCTTTCCCTGGCAGCATGTGCGCCGCATCGGGGAGGACATTGTGGCCACGGAGCTCATCCTGCCCCAGAACCACCGTCTCAGCGCCTACGACATCGGAGCCTTGCTCAGCGGCGGCATTTATGATCTCGCGGTCCGGGAGCAGCCGCATCTTTATGTGATCCCCACCGGAGACGAGATCCTGGACTTCACCCGCCGCCCGAATCCTGAGGCGGGACAGGTCATTGAAAGCAACTCCCAGATCCTGAGCGGGCTGGCCCGCAAACAGGGCTGCAGCGTGCACAGGGTGCCCCCGGTTGCGGACGACCTGGACACCCTCCTGGCGGCCGTCCGGGAAGGGCTGGCCTCCCCCCCCCAGATGGTGACCACCGGTGCGGGCTCCTCGGCCGGGAGCAAGGATTACACCCGGGAAGTCATGGAGCGCCTGGGGGAGGTCCTGGTGCACGGCATCTCGGCCATGCCCGGCAAGCCGAGCCTGCTCGGCCTGGCCCAGGGCAAGCTCCTGGTCGGGGCTCCGGGCTATCCGGTCAGTACGGTCATCTGCTTTGAACAACTGCTCATTCCCCTGCTGGCCTGGCTGCAGCACATCGAACCCCCGGCCCGGCCCCGGGTGCAGGTGACCCTGACCCGCAAGATGCCCTCCAAACTGGGCCAGGATGAATTCCTACGCTTGAGCATCGGCCGGGTCGGCGACCGGCTCGTGGGCACGCCCCTGGCCCGGGGGGCCGGACTCATTACCTCCCTGACCAAGGCCCAGGGCCTGGCCAGAATTCCGGCTTCCTCCGAGGGGGTGGAATCCGGCAAACCCATCCCGGCGGAGCTGCTGGTCTCTGAACAGGAACTGGACGCCATCCTGATCTGTGTGGGCAGCCACGACAACACCCTGGACCTGTTGGCCAATGAGCTCATGGCCCTGGACAGGCCTCTGGGGCTGGCCTCCACCCATGTCGGGAGCCTGGGCGGGCTCATGGCCTTGAAGGATCACACCGCCCTGTTCGCCGGCGCCCACCTCTACGACCCCGAAAGCGAGGACTACAACTTTCCGTTTCTTAAGCGCTATCTGGGGGGTCTGGAGGTCACAGTGGTCAACCTGGCCATTCGGCATCAAGGCCTCATCGTGGCCCGGGGCAACCCCAAGAATATTGCCGGCATCAACGACCTGACCCGGGAAGACGTCCGTTTCATCAACCGTCAGCGCGGGGCCGGCACCAGGATCCTCCTGGACGATCATCTGCGCAAAGCCGGCCTGGGGCCTGAACAGATCAAGGGCTATGAGCAGGAGGAATACACGCACATGGCGGTGGCCGTGAACGTCCTGAGCCAGGCCGCGGATTGCGGCATGGGCATTTTTGCGGCTTCCAAGGCCCTGAATCTCGACTTTGTGCCCCTGGCCAGAGAACGCTACGATCTGATCATTCCAACGCAGCACTGGGAGGATCCCAAGATTCAAACCCTGCTGGGGCTGATCCAGACTGAAGAGATCCAGACCAAGATTCAGGATCTGGAGGGCTACGAGACCAGGCTCACCGGCCGGATCATGCAGCCGGGGCAGGGGCTTGGGGAGTAAAAATTGACTAGTGAATAATGACTATTGACTCTTGAAAAACAGGGTTGAGTTTGGATGAACTGTCTTCCTCACGCAGCGAATGTTTGAATGCATTTGAACCTGGAGCGTCTCAGATGGAGCAGGTTTGATACAAATATTCAATCAAAAGAGTCTTTTCCTGCTGCTCAAGGATTGAGCCTGAACTCCACCCTGTCACCGATGTTCAATCCCAGCCTCTTGGCACAGGAGGCCTGGTTGCAGGCCAGTTCGTAATAACCCTGGCTGCCCGGGAGCAGCCCAAAGGACCCTTCGGGAATCCGGGCATAGGTTCTGACGATCAGTACAGGTTCAGGTTGCGGGAGCAAAAGGCGGAGAGCATGCAGCCGGTCGAATCTGGCCGACCAGTCACCAGCGGCAAGGTTCAGGATGCAGTTGCCAAAGCGATCGACATGGACCACCCGGGCTGTTATCTCTGGACCTGATTGAATCGCCGAGGCCAGTTCCAGATGGAGCAGTTCGTTCGGAGCGAGTTCCCGGCCCAGGGCCTCGACCTGAGCCCCCAGGGCCAGATCCGCCGCGAGCGGAGCAAAGAGGTCCCGGCCGTGGAAGGTGGCGCTCGCCTGAGGCGCATGACAGTTGGGCGTGATATCGACAATCCGGCTGTCCCCCGGGGACGCCAGCAGCTGGGACAAGAGCCCGTTGTCCGGGGCCAGCACAATCCTGTCCTGTTTCTGCAGGCAGAGGATGCGGCGGTCCGTGCCAACACCCGGGTCCACCACCGCAAGGCAGAGGCATCCCCCGGGAAGGTAGGGCCAGGAGGCCGACAGGAAAAAACCGGCCTGCCTAATCTGCTGCGGCTGGACCTCGTGGGAGATATCCAGGAAGGTGCCGGTCGGCACCCGCTGCAGAAGGGCCCCTTTCATCTGGGCCAGATACGGGTCAGCGTGGCCAAAATCGGTTAACAGCGCAAAAACCGGACCCGGATTGGAAACTGAAGCCATGCAAATCGTCTTCTTAATTCTCCTGGTCGTCCTGGCCGGGGCCCTGGCCCCGACCCAGGCCGGCATCAACGCCAGACTCAGCCAGGCGGTGAACAGCAACATCCTGGCCGCCCTGGTCTCTTTCTTCGTGGGAACCCTGGGCCTGCTGGCCTATTCCCTGATCCTGCGCATCAAATGGCCGGCCCTGCAGTCCCTGCAGCAGACCCCCTGGTGGATCTGGTTCGGCGGTCTGTGCGGGGCCTACCTGGTCACCGTGACCATCATTGCCGCGCCCAAACTCGGGGCAACCACCATGTTCGCCTTTTTTCTGGCCGGTCAGCTCACAGCCTCGCTGCTGCTGGACCATTTCGGCCTGCTCGGCTTCCCGGTGCACAGCCTGAGCGCCTGGCGCATTTTCGGCGTCTTCCTGGTGGCCTGCGGGTCCCTGCTCATTAAATATTTTTGAAAATATTTATAATGTCTGGAATGTTCTTAAAATTGGACATTCTTTACAATGAGGCAAAAAATCTTTCGAATTTACGCATACTATAAAGAGCTCTGTTGTTATGACAAATAGGTTTTCACAGCCTGGACAAAGACCTCCACCCCGTGCACAAGGCTCCTCTCATCAATGTCGAAATAGGGGGAATGCAGGGGCTGGGTTTTGCCCTCGGCCTGATTGCCGGAGCCGATGCGGATCATGGCTCCGGGGATCTGTTCCGTGAACAGGGCGAAGTCCTCGCCCCCCATGGACGGGGGGATCAACAGGGCCCCTTCCTTGCCCAGCACGGTCTCAGCAGCCTCCGCCAGGGAGCGGCTAACCTCCAGATTGTTCACGTTGGGCGGGGCTCCCTCCTTGAACTGGATGTCGGTTTCCACCCCAAACATGGTTTCCAGGCCTGCTGCGCATTCCCGCAGACGATTGAAGAGCATCTCCCTGACCTCGGTCTGCAGGGAGCGGATCGTGCCGTTGAGCTTGACTGCGGCCGGAATAATATTCGAAGCCGTACCGGCGTGAAAGGCCCCGACGCTGATCACCCCGCTGTCCATGGGGGACAGATTCCGGCTGACGATGCTCTGGACCGCGGTCACGAAATGCGCCCCGGCCACGATGGGATCCCGGCCCTGGTGCGGCCTGGCCCCATGGGTTCCCTGTCCGGTAATCTCCAGGGTGAACATATCGGTTGCAGCGTGGGACGGGCCTTCAAACCAGCCGATGGTCCCGCAGGGCAGATCGTTGAGCATGTGCCCGGCCAGGATGCGGTCCATTCGGGGATTGTCCAGAACACCATGTTCGATCATCCGTCTGGCCCCGGCTATCCCTTCTTCAGCCGGCTGAAAAATGAATTTCACGCTGCCCTGCAAATGCTTCGCCAGACCGTCATCCACGATTTTTTTGGCCACACCGAGCATGATGGCGGCATGCGCATCATGCCCGCAGGCATGCATTTTCCCGTTGACAGTCGATGCATAGGGCACATCGCTCAGTTCCTGCAGGGGCAGGGCGTCAATATCCGCCCTGAGCCCGAGGACCGGCCCTGACGCGTCCCCCTGGATCAGGCCGACCACCCCGGTTTCCAGGCCGGGCAGGTCCAGGATCTGCACGTTCAGTTCCTGCAGGATCGTCCTGATACGTTCCGTGGTGCGAAACTCCTCAAACGCCGTCTCTGGATGGCGGTGAAAATCGCGTCGTATCTCAGACAACCAGGATTGCATTTCCCTTCCACCTCATTGTGTTCAGTCCGTCTCTTTGGAAATTATCGGTTATTCGTGCGGAACTACAGAGCTCTTTACAGGAAGCGTAAATTTGAAAGATCTTTTGGACATTTTGTGATATTACTTGCCTCTTTTTCAGGTTTCAGGTGTCGGGTGTCAGAGGTTAACACCTTGATATAGCTTTATCTTTCTTTTTCTGACACCAGAAACCTGACACCAGAAACCAAAAGAATGTCCAAACAAATGTCAAAGGAAAGATCACCTGAAAGCGCTTGAACCATCTCCGCCTGCATTTTTTTTCCAGGCATTGATCAGGCCGTTGGTGGAGGGATCATGCCCCTCAATCCTGGAGTCGTCCTCGAGCTCCGGCAGGATTTTTTTGGCCAGCTGCTTGCCGAGTTCCACGCCCCATTGATCAAAAGAATTGATGTCCCAGACAGCCCCCTGGACAAAGATCCGGTGCTCGTACAAAGCGATCAGGGCCCCCAGGCTGAACGGGGTCAGGGACTCGATCAACAGGGACGTGCTGGGGCGGTTCCCGGGAAACTCCTTGTGCACAAGCAGCTGTTCAATGGCCGCCTCGGAGCGGCCTTCCGCCTTGAGTTCCGCCCGAACCTCCTCCCTGGTTTTTCCGCGCATCAAGGCCTCGGTCTGGGCGAAAAAATTGGCCATCAGGATCTGATGATGCCGGCCCACAGGGTTCAGGCTTGTGGCAAAGCCGATGAAATCGCAGGGGATGAGGCGGGTGCCCTGGTGAATGAGCTGGAAAAAGGCATGCTGCCCGTTGGTGCCGGGCTCGCCCCAAATCACCGGACCGGTAGGATAATCGGCGATGCGACCGGAGAGGGTCGCCCGCTTGCCGTTGCTCTCCATCTCGCCCTGCTGCAAAAAGGCCGGAAAATATTCCAGGTATTGATCATAGGGCAGAATGGCCTGGGTCTCGCACCGGAAAAAATCGGCATACCAGACCGCCAGAAGCCCCATGATCACCGGGAGATTCTCTTCCAGGGGAGTCTCGGCAAAATGCCGGTCCACCAGATGGGCCCCGCTGAGCAGCTCTTCAAAACCCTCCATCCCGATGGACAGGGCAATGGGCAGGCCAATGGCCGACCACAGGGAAAACCGCCCTCCCACCCAGTCCCAGAAGCGGAACCTGTTCCGGGGATCGATCCCGAACTCCCGGACCCCGTCCGTATTGGTGGACAGGGCCACAAAATGGGAGGCCACCGCGCTTTCATCCTTCAGCTGCCTGAGGAGCCATTCCTTGGCCGTAGCAGCATTGGTCATGGTTTCCTGGGTGCTGAAGGTCTTGGAAGCCACAATGAACAGGGTGGTCTCCGGAGACAGGCCCTTCAGGGTTTCCTGGATGTGGGTGCCGTCGATGTTGGAAACAAAGTGGATCCGCAGGGAGTCGCGCCCGTAATGGGTCAAGGCCCGGGTGACCATGCGGGGGCCGAGATCCGAGCCCCCGATCCCGATATTGACCACATCGGTCACGGCCTTTCCTGTGGCGCCTGTCCACTGTCCGGACCTGACCGCCCCCACAAAGGTCCGCATCTGCTCCAGGACCTGTTCAACCTCGGGCATCACGTTCTGTCCGTCCACATACACCGGAGTCCCGGACCGATTGCGCAGGGCCACATGGAGCACGCTCCGGCCTTCGGTCTGATTGATTGGCTCTCCGGCGAACATGGCCTGGATCTTTTCTTCCAGCCCCTGCTCCCGGGCCAGATCCAGCAAAAGTCCCAGACTGGTTTGCGTGATGCGGTTTTTGGAATAATCCAGCAGGATCGGACCGAGTTCGAGGGAAAATCGTTCAAAACGCTGCGGATCCTCGGTAAAGGCCTGCCGCAGCTGCAGATCCTTGACCTGCTCAAAATGGGCGGCCAGCTTGCCCCAGGCTGCAGTCTCGGTCAACGTCGGCATACCTGTCTCCTTGTAAAAGCAGATGGTCGTGTATGGATCACAATCGCTCTTTCACGCGCATGATCCGCTCGAAAGAGGCCTCTATGGCCCGGGCATCGATCTCCCCGGCGGATACGAGGTCCAGGATCAGGTCCTGAACCTTCTCAGCGATGTCCGGATCATAGGCCAGGTTGTTCCCGAAGAGCAGGATGTCCACCCCGGCATTCACCGCCCGGCGCACGGCTTCCCGCAGATCATACTGCGCTGTGATGGCCTTCATCTGGAGATCGTCACTGATGACCACTCCGGAAAAGCCAAGCTCCTTTCGCAGCAGTCCCGTCACAATCCGCCGTGACAAGGTGGCCGGGAAGCGTGCATCCAGATCCGCGTTGAACAGGTGCCCGGTCATGATCAGATCCGCGTGACCGGAGCGGATCAAGTCCTGATAGGGAATGAGCTCCAAAGCATCCCAGGTGTGTGTGATATCGGTCAGTCCGAGATGGGAATCGTTGAAGGCGCTGCCGTGGCCCGGGAAATGCTTGAGACAGCTCAGGACCCCTCCGGCCTGCAGACCGGTGATAAAGGCCCTGGCCTGGCGCACCACTGTCTCCGGGTCAGGCGAAAAGCTCCTGCCGAGCTTGCCGATGGCCGGGTTCTGCGGATTGAGGTTGACATCCACCACCGGGGCCAGATTACAGTTGAAGCCGAGTTCGGCCAGCAAGCGCCCCATCCTGTGCGCCGTGGTCTCGGTCAGTCCGGGATCGTTGATGCTTCCCAGTTCCTGTGCACCGGGAAAATCCGGGAATCCATGCCTGGGCTTCAGGCGGCAGACCCGTCCTCCTTCCTGGTCCACGGCCACCAGCAGGGGCAGCCGGGCGGCGGCCTGGAGATCATGGATCAACGTCTTGACCTGATCAAAGTTTTTGATATTGCGGACCGGCCGATCCAGCTGCACATCGTAATCAAACAAAATGACCCCGCCCGCACGACCCGCCCGGATATCGTCCAGGATCCAGTCCGACGACTCCGCGGTCAGGCCCCGAAACCCCAGCATGAGCATTTGTCCGGCCTGAACAGACAGAGACGGCTGTTCAGGCGGCCGGGCGCTCTGCCCGCCGGCGCCTGCCGCTCCTGCACAGAGGATCAGCGCGATCCCCGCACACAGGCAAACAACGGGAGATAGCAGTCCTTTTCGCGACCAAACCGGCATTTTGAACTCCACAGTGGTGCAGGTAGATTTTTTCTCCGGGCTGTAGTAGGACAGCGGCAGCAGGAACGGTCATGCAGGACGGTCTGTTTCCGCCTGCTAAACCATCTGTCCGGGATGAAAACCCCCGTCAGGCTTGACGGCCAGACGGAGCACGCAAACCAAACCGCCGAATCATTCTATCCGGAAGCCACCGGTTTTGTACAGGAGATTTTATGGGGAATTTGATTACAGATCTGGGAAAGGCCCTGTTGAACAAGAAAAACGCCGGGGAGAACGACCCTCAAGCGGCACCGTCCACCTTTGTCCAGAGCAGGTGCCTGGAATGCCGATACAACAGTGAGGCTTACGATGTCGATGAATACTGCGCCGACTGCGACGGACAGAGCCATTTTACGCCCCGGGAGGATGCACAGGACTTCGAAGAGCCTGCTGCCGCCTATGATCAGATCCTGGAGCTGCTGCCGCAACTGAGCGATGCCCAAAAAAAACAACTCATTGCCAGGCTGGAGGATTCTTTGGAAAGGCAGGAGGTTTCCAGTCAGGAACCGGCTGATCCCTCCTGAAGGCAGCTCCTGTGAAACTTCAAAAATAGGTCTTCCCCCTGCCCTCGTGCTTCAAGGCAATCTGTTCGAACATGCGCACCAGGCCGCTGCCGATGGCAAAGACCGCGTTGATGTCAATATTGTCTTCAACCGTCTCGTCAAAAAAGAGATGCATACTGGACTCGAGCCCTTCTTCAGCCTTCCAGTAGCAGATGAGCAGCGGCACTTTGGGCAGGGGATGCAGAACAATGGAAATGTCGGACCCGTGGTGGCTTTCAGCCTGCCGGCCGCTGAAGACCTCGAGCATGTCCTGGAACAGGCCGGTATAGGAATCCGCGATTTTTTTCAGCGGCTTTTCACAACGCTGTTCAAAGAGTCCCTGCCAGGAGTGTCCCTGGGACAGTTCCCTGAACGGAATCCATTGTCCAGTCGGCTGCCGGCCCGTGCCCTGGAGGACGTACTTGAGCACCGGAATGGAAATCCAGGGATTGACATGGATGTCCGCTGAGAGGCTTCCGTCCGCGTGAACGTGGAAATTCTTGCCCATGACCTTGAGGGTCAGGGTGCCGTTTGCAAAGTGCCCCCCGGTCCGTCTGGCGGCGGCCGCCAGGTCAATGGCCCGGACCTTCTGCTGGACTGCCTGCATGGCCTGATCCATATCCTCTTCCACTGTTTTTCGGGCCGGGATTTGCCCGCCGTAAGCCTGGAGAACATCCTGGGAAAGATGCGTGCATTCGGAGAGATCCCGCTGCCCGCGAAACACCGCGGCTGCAAAAGCCAGGCAGGTAGCCTCGCCGCATTCCCGGCAGTTCGATTGATCGAGGAGTTTATAAATGCTCATGGGATCCTGCATAGGCGCTCCAGAGGGTATGGTTCATGTCTCGAAACGGTGAGACTCCGTGTGACGATGTGTGCCTGAGTCGAGCAGATCAAGCAGTTCCAGCGGGTGGGCCGCCAGGCTTTTTGCCCCGGCAGCCAACAGTTCCGGGGCGTCCCGAAATCCCCAGAGGACCCCGGCAGGATACATCCCGGACCGGACAGCCGTGTGCATATCCACATCACTGTCGCCGACATAGAGGATCTCGGACAGGGCGCAGCCGAGTTCCCGGCTCATCTCCTGCGGACCGGCCGGATCCGGCTTCGGAGGCCGGTGCTCCTCCTGCCCCATGATCTTGGCGAAAGGCCAGCCCCCCAGAAAATAGGCGACGGACTCCAGGGTGAACGTATGGGGCTTGTTGGATAAGATGCCCATTTGCAGATCCAGGGGCCTCAGACGCTCGAACAGCTCCGCAATCCCGGGATACAGGGCGGTCTTCACCTTCCAGTTCCGGCTGTAGATTGCCTTGAACTGCTGAGCGCAATCCCGGATACAGCGCTCATGCCTGTCCTGGGCCGGCAGGCATCGCTCGGCGAGCTTGAATACCCCGCTGCCCACAAAACGCCGATACTGCTCCACAGGATGGGTTGGCCGGCCAATATCCCGGAGAACGCGGTTCATGGAATCGGCGATATCCTCCAGGGTATTGAGCAGGGTCCCGTCCAGATCAAAAACAATCGCCTTGAAAGACGGTCCCTGGTGGGGGTGTTCCATGAGAGTGTTCATGATAATCCTATTGAAGAATTCGAATTCCTGTTAAAAAGTCAAGGCCTGCCAGCCACGGTAGAAAAAAGTCTGCATAGCCTCTTGTTCCCGCAAGGTCAAATTCCGGCTCTTTCAGCAACTTTTCAAAAAGAGCAAAACAATGTAGGTTCACAAACACGAGACAAAGGCTCAACAACCAAAGGGAAGCCAAAACAAGACCAGGACCCTCCAATGATCCACGCGCAGTTCTCTCAAAGTCAGGGTGACGGGATACCGATACAGCTGGCAGAATGGCCGGGCAAGGGGCGGACGGTTCTGGGCATCCACGGACTCACTGCCAACTGTCTCTGCTGGGATGCCCTAGCCCAGGGGATAGCCCCGAAGCATAGCCTGCTGGCCATGGATCTCCGGGGACGGGGGCTCTCAGGAAAGCCCAGCACAGGCTATTCCATCGAGAAGCACTGCCGGGATATCAGCAGTGTTTTGAAATCCCGAGAACAGGAACGAATCACCCTCATGGGCCATTCCTTGGGGGCCTACATCGCCCTGTTCTTTGCGGCCGCCCACCCGGAATGGGTCCGGAGCCTTGTTCTGGTGGACGGCGGGGCCATCCTCAGTCCGGAACAGTGGGCCAGGATTTCCGCCGGGATCAAGCCCTCCCTGGAGCGCCTGGGACAGATATTCCCCTCTTTCAGGGCCTATTGTGAACAAATCAAAAAGGCGCCCTTTTTCCAGCCCTGGAATGAAAGGCTCGAAAAGTACTTTGAGTACGAATCCGAAAGGGTTCCCGGCGGCGTCCGATCCAGGCTGCAGCCGGAAACAGTGGCTGAAGAACGGGCGAATCTGCTGCAAACGGATTTTGCATCCTGCTATCCGGCTGTCCGCTGTCCGGTGCTTGTCCTCAGAGCCACCAAAGGCATGCTTTCCAAGGACGATCTGGTTCTGCCCGAGGCCTGCCTTCCCGATCTTATGCAAGCCCTGCCCCAATCCCGGTTGGTTCACCTGGACGACACAAATCATTTTTCGATTCTCTTTCAGGAGCATGCCGAAAGGGATCAGGCAATCCGCGATTTTTTGCAGTGAAACACTGCAAAAAATCACTATTTCTGACAAAAAATCCAAGATATTTCAACTTCAAGCCTTACATTCAGACTTCGTACCGGCATTACGGCTTTGAACTTTAACAGAATAAAATAATTAGCAATATTTGAAATGTTATTAAAATTGGACAAATATCGAAATTCGAATTTCGGGTTTCGTGCTTCGAATTTACAATAAGCAGATAGTTGTCCAAAAAATGACTCAAACTATAGCTCTTGGTGAAGAGCTTTGACATTCCGGCTCAAACCAAAATTCGTACAGGCAAAAACCTCAATGTATGACGACTGCAAGTCAAACGCTATGTCTGATACATCGCCCCGCAGCTATGGTTTAGGCATCGACGCCGGCGGGACTTACACCGATGCGGTGCTCTATGATTTCACCAGCCAAACCGTCCTCTGGAAAAACAAGGCCCTGACCACGCCCTGGGACTTTCCCCTGGGCATCACCCGGGCCCTCGAAGGCCTGGAGCCGACGCACATCCCCTGGGTCAAACTCGTGGCGGTCTCCACCACCCTGGCCACCAACGCCGTGGTGGAGGGGCAGGGCCAGCAGGTGGGTCTGCTGGTCATCCCCCCGGACGAACACTTTGCCCCGGCTGCAATCGGGCACTCGCCCACTGCATGCATCCAGGGACGGCTCACCATCGACGGCAGCGTGCTCCAGGAGATCAACCCCGAACAAATCGTTCACACAGCGCAGCAGATGGTGGCCAGACACGAGGTCAAGGCCTTTGCGGTCTCCGCCTATGCCGGAGGCATCAATCCGATTCTCGAGATCCAGGCCAAGGAGATCCTGCGCCGGGAACCCGGACTCAGCGTGACCTGCGGCCACGAACTCTCTTCGCTCTTGAACTTCCTGGTCCGGGCCAGGACCGCGGTGCTCAACGCCAGGATCATTCCCCGGGTTGAGCGTTTCATCAGCAATCTGGAAACCGTGCTCCAGGACCATGGCCTGCTGGCCCCCATCTCCCTGGTCAAGGGGGACGGCTCCCTGATCGCCCTGGAAACGGCCCGGGAGCGGCCGGTGGAAACCATCCTCTCCGGACCGGCGGCCAGCCTGGCCGGCGCCGGCCATCAAACCGGACTGCAAAACGCCGTGGTGGTGGACATCGGGGGGACCACCACGGATATCGCCTCGCTGCGCGACGGACAGGCCGTGATTTCCCAGAGCGGGGCCCGTCTCGACGAACACCGGACCCATGTCAAGGCCATCGACATCCAGACCAAGGGTCTGGGCGGAGACAGCCTCATCACCCTGGACAGACAGGAGGTCCGCATCGGCCCCAGGCGGGTCATCCCCCTGGCCTGGCTCGCGACCCAGACCCCGGAACTCGACGAGGCCCTGGATCATATCCTGGAGCATTTCGAGTCCCTGAACAGCCAGGCGGCCTGCACCGAATTTGTGACCGCGCTGTATCCTGTGGATGCCCATGGTTTGCGGCCGGAAGAGCGTCAGATCCTGGAGCTGTGCAGGCAGCGGCCGCATTCCCTCTTGGAGTTGACCGCCAAAACCAAGGCTTTGAGTTGGCGGCTGCTGCCCCTTGCCCGTCTGGAGGCCGCAGGCATGATCCAGCGCGCCGGGCTGACCCCCACCGATCTCCTTCACGTCCGCGGCGATTTCACCAGATGGGAGGTCCGGGCTTCCGACCGTATGATCGGGCTTTTCGCTGACTTTCTGGACCTTGATCCAGACGCTTTTATTGAGAGGACACTGGACGATCTGACCCGAAGCATGGCTGAGGCCATACTCCGAACGCAGTGGGCCGATGAAGACGAAACTGAGGCGCAGTCGCCCTGCTCCCTGTGTTCCAGTTTACTTCAAAACGCCTTCCAGGGCGGCAACCCCGATTATCGCGTCCGCTTCAGTCTGACCCGACCGATCGTCGGCATCGGCGCACCCGCGCACATTTTCCTTCCCCCGGTGGGGGCTCTGCTGCACTCCGAGGTGATCATTCCCGAGGATGCCGCGGTGGCCAATGCCATCGGGGCCATTACCAGTTCCGTGAAAATCGAAAAACAGATCAGGATCAAGCCGAACAACGGCAGCGGGTATTATCTGGAAGGAGTGCCTGGAAAGCAGGTCTTTTATGAACTGGAGAGCGCCGAGCAGTGGGCCGGGGACTATCTTCGCGCCGAGCTGCTGAAAATCGGACGGCTGAACCGGGCCGAGGCCGCAGATATCCGGATCAACACCGAACACAGCAGCGTACACACCGGACGGGAAAAGATCTTTCTCAGTCTGACCGTCACCGGGCGCCTTCAAGGGAGGCCTGCTCAGGCTTTTGAAAGATCAAACTGATCCATTCCAGCGGCGCCGTTCGTATAAATCAACTCTCATTTTTCAATCGCAACTTTTTTCTTTCCATTCCTGCAAATTTTGTTTACAGTGTCTCTGAACACTGAACAGGACAGCCTTTGATCCCACCTGATAAAAGCAGGGTGACTGTTGTATCGACAGAACGCCCTGTTTTTTTTCATTCGTGCATCAGGCGTCCTGCACAGATTTTTTTGGGCGTTTTGGTGTTTTTCTGGCCATTATTTCTTATAACAACCTGTTTTCACGAGGACTTCCATGCCAGGTATCCATATTTCCGTTCAAGGCTTTGAAAAGCTCAAGCGCGAACTGGAAGAGTTGAAAAAAGAACGACCCGCTGTGATCCAGGCCATCAAGGAAGCCAGAGAAGAAGGCGACTTGCGGGAAAACGCCGGCTATGACGCCGCCCGGGAGCGCCAGGGGATGCTTGAGGCCCGGATCACCTATATTGAATCCCGGCTGCCGCAATGCATTGTGGTGGATCTGGATACCATGGGCGGCAGTAAAGTCGCCTTTGGAGCCACCGTGGAGATTGAAAACATGGAGACCGGAGAGCACAAACGCTATACCCTGCTCGGGCCGGACGAAGCCGACTTTAATGAAGGCACCATTTCCGTGTATTCTCCTCTGGCCAAGGCCCTGTTGGGACAGGAAGCCGGGGCGGCCGTGGAGGTCAACGCCCCCCGGGGTCAGATCTATTACGAAATCCTGTTTGTCGAATTCAAGGGATCGCAGGGAAAATGACTCAGGTCCCGGCGGGCACCTTCACGATTTCGGCCCAGGATGGCCCGGCCCGGCTGGGGACGCTGCAAACCGGACACGGCTGCATCAGGACACCGGTCTTCATGCCCGTGGGCACCCAGGGCTGCGTCAAAAGCCTCTCGCCTCAGGACCTGGAGGTCCTCGGGGCGGAGATCATCCTGGGCAACACCTACCACCTCTACCTCCGGCCCGGGGACCGGCTCCTGAAGAACCTCGGCGGCCTGCATCATTTTTCCGGCTGGAACAAGCCGATTTTGACCGACAGCGGCGGGTATCAGGTCTTCAGCCTCTCACAGCTCAGAAAGATCACTCCCCAAGGGGTGGAGTTCCGCTCCCATTTGAACGGCTCCAGACATTTCTTCTCCCCGGAAAAGGTCGTGGCCATCCAGCAGAACATCGGCTCGGACATCATGATGGTCCTGGATGAGTGCGTTTCCTTTGACGCGGATTACGAGTATACCCGGAAATCACTGGAGTTGACCACGGCCTGGGCAAAACAGAGCCGCAAGGCCTGCCCGGAAAAAACAGGGGATCAGCTCCTGTTCGGGATTGTCCAGGGGGGGTTTTTCAAAGACCTGCGCAGCCGCAGCGCTGGGGAGATCTGCGGACTGCCCTTTGACGGGTATGCTCTCGGCGGTTTGAGCGTGGGCGAGCCCAAGGAGGTCATGCTGGACATCCTGGCCCACACCGCCCCGCTTTTGCCTGCAAACAAACCGCGCTATCTCATGGGCGTGGGCACCCCCATGGACATCCTAGACGGGATCGCCGTTGGCATCGACATGTTCGACTGTGTGCTGCCCACCAGAAACGCCCGCAACGGGACCTTATTCACCAGCCAGGGCAAAGTGAACATCAAACGGGCCCAGTATGCCGAGGATCAGACCCCTCTGGACCCGGCCTGCAGCTGCTACACCTGCCGAAGCTTTTCCCGGGCCTATCTGCGCCACCTCTATGTAGCCGGAGAAATCCTGTCCTACCGCCTGAACACCATCCATAACCTGGCCTTTTACCTCCGGCTCATCCTGGAGGCGAGGCAAGCCATCCAGGAGGGCTGCTTCAGAGCCCTCCAGCGGCGCTTTGCCCGGGTCTTCCACTGACAATTCCCTGAACCGTCCAGACGCCTGAACCCGATCATTATCCGGGAACGATGGGCCTTCCGACCGGACACAAGGACCGGCAGCAGCGCAATCCAGCTTCACAGCACCCGCAGGGTGCGAAGGCGGTTGACGGCGGCGCAAAGTTCCTGCTTTCTGGGCCGGGCCAGATCGCCGAAGGGCTTTTCCGGATTCGGCGAGAGGCTGTCCAGTCCCTGGTCCTCAACCTGCTGCAGGACCTCGTCCACCACATCCCCAAGCCGGCCCCTGGCGGCCCGGCGGGACAGCAGGCGGAGGATCTGGGCAATGGCCCGGGTCTGACTCTGATCCGTCAACTGCTCCAGGCAGGCCAGGTCAATGGCCTCCCGGCCGAACTGAATACTCCGCAAGCCCCTGGCTTTGACCTTGTCCCTGGGCTCAAGACGGAAGGAAGCCGGATTTGCCGTGCGCCCGGCCTCCCGGGGCAGGGCCGCCGTCCCTTCACGCCTACGGGTGCTGGGCATCTGCTCGATGATCTGCCTGGCCCTCGCCGTGACCTCCAGCGGCCGGTAATCCTTGAGCATGAGCACGGTATCCGCCGCATCCAGATAATCCCCGGAACCGCCCAGAACCAGGATGGTGGACACCCCAAGGTCGCTGAAAAGCGGCCGGACCTGATCCACAAACGGGGTGATGGGTTCATTCGCCTTGGCCACCAGCTGCTGCATCCTGGCGTCCCGGATCATGAAGTTGGTGGCGCTGGTGTCCTCGTCCACAAACAAGAGCTCGGACCCGGCCTCCAGGGCCTCGATGATGTTTGCGGCCTGGGAGGTGCTGCCGCTGGCATTGTCCGAAGAAAACGCCGCGGTATCCGCCCCATAGGGGAGATTGTTGATAAAGGGCCGGATGTCCACCCCGGACACGCTGCGTCCGTCTTCGGCCCGGATCTTCATCCCGCTGTCCAGGGCCACCACCCCCTCCCGTCCGTCCCCGGGACGATGGTTGTACACGCCGCGCTCCAGTGCCCGCAGCAGGGTGGATTTGCCGTGATACCCCCCGCCCGCGATCAGGGTTACCCCTTTTTCCAGCCCCATGCCCCGGACCCGGCCCTGGTGCGGCAGGTCGAAGCCACATTCCAGCTCCGGGGGCGAGACAAAGGGCACCGCCCTGGATGCGTCCAGGGGGGCGTCACTGACCCCGCTCTGCCGGGGCAGAACCGCTCCGTTTGCCACAAAAGCCACCAGGCCTCTGCCGGACAGCTGCTTTCGCAGCACATGCTGATCCTCGCAGCAATCAACATGCCGCCGGACAGCTCCGGGCTCATGCTGAGCATAGATCAGGACCCGGGCCACCAGGGCCGGAAGGGCTTTTGCAAACAACCTGGCGGCCTGACGGCCCTGGATGCGCCGCCCCCGGGCCGGCAGCCCGACACAGAACCGGACCTCCAGCGCTTCTGGACTGATCTTTAGGGCGCTTCGCTCCAGAATCTCCTGTCCGCAGCGGTCAATGGCCACTAGCCCGCTGTTTCCGGTTCCAGAGGCTGGTTCGCTCCATTCACGGCACTGCCGGGCAAAACAGCGGGTCAGATAATCCTCCAGGGCGATCCTGCGCACCCGGTTGTTGAAGAGGTCTTCCGGAAACCCGGCCCGCTGCTGAGCAAGGCTGATCCGCATCCGGGAAGGCGGGGCAAAGGGATCGCTCTGCACCCTGTCCACATGGAGCGTAAAATCCGCACAATCGTAGACGCCCTGGATGTCCTGATAGGCCTTGAAGCCCTTGCCGTCGATACGCTGAAGCCGCTGCTGCAAGTCATCTTGGTTGAGCATGCTGGTTCTCTTTCCTGAGCTGAATTCATTCACTACCGGTTTGAACAATGAAGAAACTTTGTTTTACCGGCATACTGTCGCCGTCACCCGTCATTGCTCGCCCAGTTAAATGCCGCTTTCCGGCACTGGCCTTTGGCCAGTATTTAACCGGGCAAGGCGTCTTCGCCGAAGCAATCCTTGACAAGAGGCTTTTCTGAAAGATTGCTTCGCTTCGCTCGCAATGACGAGCGTTGATCAATGCTTGGAAGTATGACTCCATTCGTCTGAAGTTTCATATCACAAAATGTCCAATAATTCCTCAAAATTTACGCGTACTGTACAGAGCTCTGTCTTCAATCGTCAATCTTCAATAGTCAATAGTCAATAGTCAATAGTCAATAGTCAATAGTCAATCCCCTCTCACCCCTCTTTTTCAATCCGGGCCAGGATCTCCTGTTCGCCCTCCTGCTGCAGGCGCTTGAGTTCATCGAGGACCCTGCCGTCCAGAGGAGCTGCCTGGTGGGTTTCCACAATATGCCGAACTTCATCCCGGACCCGATCCTCCATGACCGGCTTCCCGGCATCCTCCCAGGCCGCAATGAGCTGCCGGTTGAACAGCCTGGCCGGCCAGAGCTCCTTTCTGAGATGCTTGACCGTATGTTCCTGGGCCAGGAAATTGCCTCCAGGCCCCACGGCATCGATCACGTCCCGGGCCAGGGTGTCCGCATCCACGGTGATGCCCTCCACAAAGCGTCTGGTCATACCGATGATCTCGTTGCCCATGACCAGCTGCTCGCAGGAGCAGGCCATGCCGCTGGCCATGTAGCCCACGTCGTGGATCAGGTTCAGACCGGCCAGGGCCTGACTGAAGATGGAAAAGGTGCTCTCGATCCCGGCCTGGGCATCCAGGCGCTTGGCATCGGTGGCCCCGCCCAGGCCCCAGGTGGGCAGACCAAAGGACTGGGCCACCTCGGCCTGGGCCGCCAGCCCCAAACTGCCCTCGGGCGCGCCAAAGGCCATCAGGGCCGTGGCCATGTCCAGAATGCCCACATTGCCGCTCATGGACACCGGGCAGCCGGGCTTGCGCAACTGAGCCAGGGTGATATGGATCAGGGATTCCGCGGTGATCTGGACCACGGTCCCGGCCAGGGTCATGGGGGAGGTGGCTCCGGGCTGGGCCGTGGCCCCGGGGACCTGGGGCAGGCCGCGGTCCGCGGTCACAAAAATGCGGTCCACCACCTCCCTGGGAAAGACAAACGGCGAGATCGCTTCCGGATAGAGCATGACAAAGGGACGCTCCCGGAGACGATCCATGCCTCCGGCCACCACAGCCGCCATTTCAAAAACATACTCGCACCCGGTGGGGGTGTAGCCGATAAAGATCATGGGCTTGGTGGTCTCGCTGACCACCGCTTCAAACTCGTAAAGGTCCGCCACCCAGCCGTTCACATCCTGAGCCGAGCCCATGGGCATCACAAAATCGATATTTGGCTGGGCGTCCGCCACCCTGGCCCCGAGGGCGATGTCCCGGACCCGGGTTTCGTGGTATTCCCCGCTCAGGGCGTCCTTGGTGTTGGGGCTGGCCGTGGAGGTGCTGTAATGGCTTTTTCGGCCCTCAACCTCCATGGCCCGGTTCCCGAAGCGGTCGTACATGGTCCAACCCTTGGGGACGGTGGCCAGGCAGCCTTCCACAATATAGCGGGGGATCTTGACCCGTTCCTCCTGGATCACCGCCCCGGCCTTGGCCAACATGCGCCTGGCCCCTTCATGGATGCAGGTAAAACCGGATTTTTCTATCACCTCAAAGGCCGCCTGCTGGATTTCCCATATCTGGTCAGGACTCAACACGCGCATTTCCACACTCCGATTCCGGGTCCGGGCCGTCTGGATCATCACAAGCCTCCATCTGATTGCAGGGTTCACGATTTTACTAAATAATGCCGCTGTAAATTTCCAGAAATCGCCGCAAGAGTCAAAAAAAAAATGCAGGACAGGCTGAATCGCCTGGGGAAAGATTCCCGGGTGCGGGCCCGGGGATCTTCGTTACCCCTTCAGGCCGGCTGGAGCGGTGTAGACGTACTCCTGGGTCTGGAGATTGAACTTGTACCGGTCCCCCCGGTAGAGGTAGGTGCCGTGATCGATGGGAACCCCGGCGGCATCGAACATGGTGCATTCCAAGAGCAGACAGGGCAAGAGCGACTCGGCCTGAAAAAGGGCCTGCTGCTCCGGGCTGGTCAGGACGGCGCTGAAGCTTTGATTGGCCTGGCTCGGGACAATATTGTAGTGCTCCTTCATCAGCGGATAGCGGAGCTGGTTGAGGTCATAGGACAAAAGGTCCTGAAATTCCGGGTAGGGCAGGGCGCACTCTTCGAACATGACCGGCTCCCCATTGCCGAAAAACAGGTACTGCAGGGCAATGACCCGGTCATCGCTGCCAAGATCCAGTATCCGGCGCGTCGTATCATCGGCACGGACGACCTCCGCCCGCAGCAGCTGCATGTCCGGCTTGACCCCATAGCGCTGCATATCGGCATAAAAGCCTGTGGAGACTTCCAGATTGTACACCAGTTCCTGGGGGGAATCCGTCAGGAGGAAGGTCCCCTTGCCCTGCTCCCGAACGATCATGCCTTCCACCACCATCTTGTTCAAGGCCCGGCGCACGGTCATCCGATTGACCTTGAAGCGGGTGGCCAGCTCGGTTTCCGGGGGCAGCATCTCGCCCACCCTGATGCGCTTGCGCTGGATCAGACTGTGCAGCCAATCATAAATCTGCAGATATTTCGGGTTGATCGATTGGGTTGATTTTCGCATCGGATCTCGGTCTCTTCACAATCAAATTTTTTTTCCGGTTCATGCTTGACATCACACATGACTTTGTCTAAATGTATACACAATTCATACGGGGTTGCTTCACGGTTGTCAACAAAGGAGGTCCAGATGTCCGAATCAACATCCCAGAAACACAAGCAGGTTCTCAACAGACGCAGCTTTCTCAAATTTTCCGCCCTGGGCTCGGCCCTGGCCCTGAGCCCGGCTACCTGGCCCAGGATTGTCCGCGCCCAAGGCAAAACCATCCTCAAGGTCCGGGACTACGGCGACATCACCTGCCTGGACCCGGGCATCGCCGCCAACCTCTACGACGAAAACGTCAACGCCACCATCTACAACAAACTCATCCAATACAAACCCGGCAGCGACTGGGGCTGGCAGCTCGATGCCGCGGAAAGCATCGAGCAGATCGAACCGACCCGCATTGCCTTCACCCTGAAAAAAGGCATTCGATTCACCAACGGCTTTGGAGAAATGACGGCGGAAGACGTCAAGTACTCCTTTGAGCGGATCGCTGATCCGGCCTTTGAATCCCCGATTCAGGGTGACTGGAAGCCCCTGGACCATGTGGAGGTCACCGGGGACTATTCCGGGGTGATCGTGCTCAAGGAACCCTTTCAGGCCCTGTGGATGACCACACTGCCCTATATGGCCGGCAACATCGTCTCCAAAAAGGCGGTGGAATCCGTGGGCGGCAAGTTCTCCCATGAACCCCCGGCCTGTTCCGGGCCGTATGTGTTCAAGGAATGGAAGCCCAAACAGCGCACGGTCCTTACGCGCAACGAACTCTGGACGGGAAGCCGCCCTGATTTCGATGAAATCTGGATCTTCCCCATCGACGACGAAAAAACCGCGGAAATCGCCTTTGAAGCCGGTGACATCGATTTCACGCGCATGAGCATTTCGTCATTCGAGAAATATTCCGCCAACCCGCCGGCCAATGCCCTGGTCAAAAAATACCCCTCCCTGTATTACGTCTGGGTGGGAATGAACTTGGAAAATCCCAAGCTCCAGGACAAGCGGGTGCGCCGGGCCGTGCAATACGCCGTGGACGTGCCCTCTATTCTCCAAGCCGCCTACTTCGGGGTGGCCGAACCCGCCACCGGCATTATCCCACCCGGGCTCTGCGGGCACCGGGACAAGGCCCTAATCCCGCCCAAGGCCAATATCGAAAAGGCCAAGCAGCTCCTCAAGGAGGCCGGCCATGCCGACGGCCTCACCCTGACCTTAGATTGTCGCAACAAAGAGGCCTATGTGACCTCGGCCCAGGTCATCCAGGCCACCCTGGCCCAGGCCGGGATCAAGCTGGAGATCAAGGTCCACGACTCGGGGTCCTTCTGGTCCCTGGGCGACGACAGCAAGGGCGATCGCTGGAAAGACGTGCAGCTGGTGCACAACCGCTTCTCCAGCGCCCCGGACCCTTACTATGCCGCGCAATGGTTCACGGATGACCAGATCGGGATCTGGAACTGGGAACGTTTTGACAATTCGGAATACAACAGATTGCACGAAAAGGCCATCAGTGAAACCGAGCGGGAAAAACGCTGCGCCATGTATGAAAAGATGCAGACCCTCATGGAAGAATCCGGGGCCTACCGCTTCATCACCCATGAAGCCAACCCGGTGCTCTCCAGGACCAGCATCAAGCCAGCCCTGCGTCCGGACGGCATGCCCCTGTTCAGGTATTTTCAACAAGGCTGATCATCAGGTATGCTCATCTACTTGTGCAAGCGGCTGGGACTGGCGATTCTCATCGTGGTCCTGGCCGTGGTTATCCTCTACAGCCTGATCCATATCGTTCCCGGGGATCCGGTCAGTGTCATTCTCGGTCCCCGGGCCACCCCGGAGATGAAGGAAATCCTCTACGCCAAGATGGGGCTGGACCGGCCGTTTGTGGTTCAGGTGGGCAGCTTTCTGTTCAACACCCTCCAGGGCAACCTGGGCTGGGATTTTTTCTCCCATCAGCCCGTGGCCACCATTATCGGGGATCAGCTGCCCTATACCCTGATCCTGGTTCTGACCGGCATCGGCTGGGCCATCTGCCTGGGGCTGCCCCTGGGCTGCTATTCCGCCCTGCACCGGAACAGCTTCCTGGACAAGCTCACCGGGGTGCTTTCCGTCGGGGTGATCGCCATTCCCTCCTTTGTGGTCTCGGTCTACACCCTGCTTATTTTTGCGGTGATCCTCAAGTGGCTGCCGGCCATCGGGGTCGGGGAGCCCGGCCATTTCTGGGACCAGTTTCTGCACCTGCTCATGCCCGCCTTTTCCATCGGCCTGAGCTGGGTCGGGTATATCGCCAGGCTGGTCCGGGCCTCCATGCTCGAGGTCATGGGTGAGAACCATATCCGCATGGTCCGGGCCTTTGGACTTCCGGAGCGGCTGGTGATCTTCCGCTACGGCCTCAAGGTGGCCATTCTGCCCACGATTTCCCTGCTGGGTGTGGGCATCGGCCACTTGCTGTCCACAGCCGTGTTTGCGGAAATCGTCTTTGCCAGGCCGGGCATCGGCAAGCTCATCTTCGATTCGGTCATCACCCGGAATTATCCCGTGGTCATGGGCTGTGTTCTGGTCACCTCCATCCTCTTTGTGCTCTGCACCACCCTGGCGGATATCATTGCCGCCGGGCTCGATCCGCGCATCAGAGAACACCTGTAGGGATTGAAGAGTGAATATAGAATATTGATCATTGCTGCAAAGAATAAAGCGTTGAAGATTGAGGATTGAAAATTTTAAATAGTAAATTCTATAAAGCGAATCTATGGCCGATATCAGTATTGCCCAGCCCGCTCCCCGGAAATCCGTTGTCAAGAAGACCCTGGTCCGGCTCTTGAAAGATCCGCTTGGCTGTTTCGGCCTGATGCTGGTGCTGGTCATCCTGACTGTCGCCTTTCTGGCCCCCTGGATCATCCCCTATGACCCCAATGCCATTGATGTCCTCTCCCGTCTGGAGTCCCCGTCCGGGACCCACCTTTTGGGAACGGACCAACTGGGCCGGGACGTTTTTTCCCGGGTGCTCATGGGCAGCCGCATCGCCCTGAAAGTGGCCATAACCACCATCAGCCTGGCCCTGAGTCTCGGCCTGGTCCTGGGGCTCATCGCCGGCTACGGCCCCAAATGGCTGGACAAGCTCATCATCCTGATTTTCGATACCTTCCGCTCCTTTCCCACGATCATGTTCGCCCTGGCCCTGGTCACCATTTTCGGACCCAGCCTGAACACCGTGATCCTGGTCATCATCCTGACCACCTTTCCGGTCTACGGCCGCATCGCCCGCACCCAAACCCAGGGCATGCGCCACAACGAGTTCATCCTCGCGGAAAAATCCATGGGGGCGAGCATGTTCCGGGTGTTGAGCGTGCATATTTTCCCGAATATCATCGGTCCGCTGCTCATTGTGGCCAGTATGGACATCCCGGTTGTGGTGACCATTGAAGCCGGCTTGAGCTTTCTCGGCGTGGGGGTGCCGCCTCCAACCCCGAGCTGGGGCTCCATCCTGCACAACGGCTACTCCTTTATCCGCAACACGCCCTGGCTGGTCATTTCCGGAGGGTTTCCCCTGATCCTGACCACTCTGGGCTTCACGTTTCTCGGTGAATCCCTGCGGGACATCTTTGACCCGAAACTGCAAAAAGATATTTAAACGCAGAACGCTTTCTGTGAGCAAATTTTTCTTGTATTCAGCAATCTTCAACCTTCAATCTTCAATCCACTATGACTGCCAATCTTTTAGAAGTGAGCCGACTCAATCTCGGCTTCCAGACCAGCCGGGGGACCTTGCAGGCGCTGCGGGACGTGACCCTGCATGTTCCGGACGCCTCCATCGTCGGGGTGGTCGGCGAGTCCGGCTGTGGCAAATCCACCCTGATTTACGCCATTATCAAGCTCCTGGCCGCCAATGCCCGATTCAACGGAGGGCAGATCCTCTTTCAGGGCCGGGATCTTCTGCCGCTGTCCACCGAGGAAATCCGCAAGATCCGTGGTTCGGAGATTTCCCTGATTTTCCAGGACCCCATGACCGCTCTCAACCCGGTGCACTCCATCCAAAGACAGATGCTGGACATCCAGTACAGGGAACGGATCACGCAAAATGAAAAAAAACAGCGGGCCGTGGCCATGCTGGAAAAAGTGGGGATCGTGGACGCAGCCCGCCGCCTCAAGCATTTTCCCCATCATTTCTCCGGGGGCATGCGGCAGCGGATCGCCATCGCCATGGCCCTCTTGTCCAAACCGGCCCTGCTCATGGCCGATGAACCCACCACGGCCCTGGACGCCACCCTGGAAGCCCAGATCATCCGTCAGCTTGAGGAACTCCAGCAGGAGGTGAACTGTTCGATTCTCTTTGTCTCGCACCACCTTGGCCTGGTGGCGGAATTCTGCGACCGGGTCGTGGTCATGTATGCCGGGGAAGTGGTGGAGGAAGGTTCCATCCGGGACATTTTTCACCGGGCCGCCCATCCCTACACCCAGGCCCTGCTGGAATGCGACCCGGCCAGCATCAAGGAGAAAACCCGCTACCTGCCGACCATCCCCGGGGCCTTTCCGGACCTGGTCAATCCCCCCCGGGGCTGTATTTTTCAGGACCGCTGCCCCGAGGTCATGGATCAATGCCGGCAAGATCCCCCCGCTTTGATCCCGGTGAGCAACGGGCATGTGGCCCGTTGTTATCTGGTTGCGTAAAGAAGCATAGAGCATAGCGCATAGGGCAAAGAGAAGAAGAAAGATGTATGATGATAGATCCAGTATCCATGAACAAATACAAGAAACCAGACCGATGACTCCTCTCCTGGAAATTACAGACCTGCAGATCCGCTTTCAAAGCAAAAACCGGCTGCAGGCCCTGCTGGATGGTGATGCCGATCCGTTTATCGATGCGGTCTGCTCCGTGTCCCTGCGGCTTGATCCGGGCGAAACCGTGGCCCTGGTCGGCGAAAGCGGTGCCGGCAAGACCACCCTGGGCCGGGCCATTGTCGGCCTGAACCAGCCCCAGAAGGGGAGCATCCGCTTTCAGGGCCGGGAACTGATCGGCCTTCCGGATCCGGCCTTCAAGCCCTTTCGGCGGGAAATCGCCATGATGTTCCAGGACCCTGCAGGCTCATTGAGCCCCCGCCTGCGGGTCCGCTCGCTGATCACCGAGCCTTTCAAGATCCATACAATCAAGGGGAAAAACCTCGAGGCGGAAGCGGAGCGGCTCTTGAACCTCGTGGGGCTTCCCCCTTCCTTTGCCTCGGTCTACGCCCATCAGCTGAGCGGCGGTCAGGCCAGGCGCATCGGGGTGGCCCGGGCCCTGGCCCTGTCCCCGAAACTGATCATCGCGGATGAACCCACGGCCGGCCTGGATGTCTCGGTCCAGGGAGAAATCCTGAATCTCATGAACCGCCTGCAGGAGGAAACCGGGGTCAGTTTTCTGATCATCACCCACAACCTCAATGTGGTCCGGCACATCAGCCACAGGATGGCCATCATGTATTTGGGCCGCTTTGTGGAATCCGGGCAGACCGACGCCATCTTTGCCCAGCCCCTGCATCCCTATACCCGGGCCCTGCTCTCCGCCAATCCCAGCCCGGACCCGGATCAGCCCAAGGCCGAGATCCAGCTCGAAGGTGAAATCCCCAGTCTGCTCAACCGCCCCGCCGGCTGCGAATTCCATCCCCGCTGCCCCTATGCCGGGGCGGACTGCCGCCGCATCCCCCCAAACACCAGCGAGCCTCAACCTGGCCACGCCGTGGCCTGTCATTATCCACTCCTATGAAGCACCGCCTGACAGGTCGCTTACCGGGCGCCTTTCCATAATCCTTGTCGGACAGGCGAGTGCATTCTCTTCAGCAATGTTCAATCTTCAATCTTCAATATTCAATCGTAAATCCTCAAGAGCTATCGGAGACACGTCACATGGTAACGGAACTGCTGCAACAGGCTGAAGCACTGCCCTTCAATTTCAATCACCAGGTGCGCCGGGTGAAAAATGTCATGATTCCCATGCGGGACGGGATCAAACTGGCCGCCGATCTCTATGTCCCCCAGAATGCCCCGGCCGGCCAAAGCCTGCCGGTGGTCATGGAGTACACCCCCTACCGCAAGGATGAACTCGATGTCCTGCAACGCCGCTATGCAACGTATTTGCCTGAAAACGGATATATTTTCGCGAGGATCGATGTCAGGGGCACCGGGGCCTCGGACGGCATCAGTACGGATGAGTATCTTCCCCGGGAACAGGAAGACGGCTACGACGCCATTGAATGGATGGCCAGCCAGGCCTGGTGCGACGGGCATGTGAACATGATGGGCATCTCCTACGGCGGATTCACCTGCCTGCAGGTGGCCACCCAGGCCCCGCCCCATTTGACCTCAGTCATTCCGGTGGATTTCACGGACGACCGCTACACGGACGAATGCCATTACCGGGGTGGCCTCATGCGGCTTTACTATGACATCGCCTATTACGGGGGATTCATGGTTGCCTGGAACGCCCTGCCCCCGGATCCGGAATCCTCCGGTGCGGAATGGGCGCAAAAATGGGAAGAGCACCTGGCCCACAATGAGCCCTATCTGCTCAAATGGTACAAGCATCAAACCGACGGGCCTTACTGGCACAAGGGCTCGGTCCGCTGCTTCCCGGAAAGGATCCAATGCCCGGTCTTCATGATCGGAGGCTGGCGGGACGGCTATCCCAACCCGCCCCTGCGCCTCTACCAGGCCCTTCAGGTCCCGCGCAAGGTCTGGATCGGTCCCTGGAACCACGCCTTTCCAGACACAGCCATCCCCGGGCCGCGGGTGGAATACCTCCAGGAGATCGTCCGCTGGCTGGATTACTGGTGCAAAGGCAAACCCACCGGGATCATGGACGAACCCCCGATCGTAGTTTTCATGCAGCATTCCCAGAAACCGGTGGTGGATCGGCTGGACAGCGAAGGGCAGTGGCGCGCGGAGACCGACTGGCCCCCGCCCGGGGCTTTCGAAACCTCCCTGTACCTGGGATCTGAGCACTGCCTGGCGAACTGCCGCCCTGAGGTCCAGAACCGGGATACCTTCGAGTACAAGGCCGATGTGGGGGTCACCGGAGGCCTCTATTCCAGCGGCATTCAGTTCGGACTTCCCGGAGACCAGCGTCCGGACGAGGCCTTTTCCCTGGTCTACACCAGCCGGCCCCTGGAGGAAGCGCTGAATATCCTGGGCCAGCCCCGGGCTGAACTCTATTTCGCTTCAACCGCCGAGGTCATCGGGGTTACGGTCAGCCTCTGCGATGTGGCTCCGGACGGGAGTTCCCATCTGATTTGCAAGGGCACCCTGAACGCCACCCGGCGGGACTCCCTGACCGATCCCAGCCCTCTGGTCCCGGGCCGCATCTATGACCTGGCCATTGATCTGGACTGCACGGCCTGGAGATTCGCCAAAGGCAACCGCATCCGTCTGGGTATCGCCGGGGCGGACTGGCCCAATATCTGGCCCACGCCGCAGCTGTGCACCAATACCATTTTCAAAGGCCCGGAACAGCCCTCCAGGCTGATCCTGCCCACGGTTCCCGCCTCAGGCAGCGCCCAGCCGCCTGCCTTTGCTCCCTCGCCGGTGCCGATGCAGCGGCATTCCGACTCGGCCCATCCTCCGGTCTGGCAGGTCATCTACGATGTGCTCACCGGCCGGGTGAGCACGCTCATCGACCTGAAGAGCAGCTCCCGGGTCAACGGCAACACAGTCCTGGAGCGCCGCTCCAAAAGCTCTTTTGAGGTGGATCCGGCCAACCCGGCCCAGGCCAGCGCATGGGGACGGCATATCAAACGAATCATCCGGCCCAACCATGAGATGGAAGCCAAATCCGTGATCACGGTCCAGGCCACCAGGAGGCATTTCCACATCAATATCGATCTGGAGGTCAAGATCAACCAGGCCAGCACCTTCAGCAAGCGCTGGATGGAGAGCGTCCCCAGGGAATTGCTCTGATTGCATTGTGAAGGAGTGAACCAACGAATCTTTCCAAAGGATTGACAGTTGATTGAGCCTACCTGTATCCTCCACCTGAGGTATCCTGAAAAATCCAAGGGGCTACTCGCCTCTTTCCAGGCTTGGCTCGTAACGGTCTGGGTAAAGATCATGGTTGTTTTGACGCTTCTGTGTCCCAAGAGCTCCTCTTGACACTATGCTGTCATCAGTTCGTTGAGGCGTTGCAGAAACGGCTTGGAGTCAGAGCCGCACACCGGAGCATCAAGGAGCACTCCTCATCGAAGTCAGAACGTCTGTATGTATTGTGCAGTTTTTTGTTTTCGTGTCATTATGAACTGGAGGATACAATCATGGCGAAAAAATGGCGAAAAAATGTATTTGGACTGATCGTGTTGTTTTTTGGAGCCTTGTTTTTCAGCATTCAGAGTTGGGCGATCACCTATTCTGAAGATGTCGGCGGGGCAAGCTCTGTTGGGGCCTGGAAATGGAAATCCGGCATCATGCGGGCCAGTCTGCCTCTGGTCAATTTTGGTCTGGTATCCGGAGACGATATTGATGCAATATCCTTGGGGGATGATCCTCATCAATTCGATCCCGGCCGGAGCGATATCTTTGGTGTCTCTTCAGGGGCGATCGGCACGGGCGGGGACCTTGCAGCCAGGGCGGCGAACGGGACGGCCGTGGAGCGGGATATCTATGAAGAAGGGCAATCCGGCAAAATCAATGCTGTTCTCTATGCCGACCTTATCAGCCAAAGTATGGGAGGAGGGGCGGCAGACGGGGCTTTGGACGGGTTTGATTTCGGAATGCTTGACCTGGAGGATCGGGTCTATTTTTCCTTGGAAAGCGGATCCCCCAGCCTGGCGACTTGGGGTTGGAGCGCTGGGGATGTTCTGGTGTGCCAATATGGAGTGAATGCATCGGTCAAGGTTTTTGCCAATGCCACGCAATTAGGGTCTGTCAGTGATATTGACGCCCTGTCTATTTATGATCATGCAGGGGATGGTGTTTTTGATCCGATACATGATTATATTATTTATTCGACTCCAGTGGATACTCTAGTCTACCATTATGGACTCGGTGCCCCTGGAAACCATGAAGCCCATTTATATACTGATTTTGGTGTAGCTGCTACAGATAATATCACTGCTCTTGAACACTTGTATACTGAAAACAATCAAGGAGCGTCTATTGATGAATCCGGGATCCATATCTATGAAACAGGGTGGCATTTACTAGGCTGGATTTTCCCAGAACCGCTGCCGGTGAGTGTCTTTGAAGGCAATAACACGCTTGTCCTCAGCCTGTGGGCATGGAAAGACAAGAATTGGGCTGTGTCTCTCCCGGGGCAGGATACGCAAACCTACGCGGATTCAAAGGGCTTTGACCCATTGGAGGCAGTGGAACAAGGGCAGGGATTTTGGATCAATGCCCAGCAGACCGGAGATATTTTCTATCAAAGCAATACATTAGATGTAGAGACTTTGCAAGACTTCAGTAACCTTTTGGTTGCTACGGCGTCGAATGGCACAAAACAACTCAATACGGTAGAGAATTTGAGCACTGTGCAGAGCGCTCTCGGTTTGCCGGTCGCTGCGACTGATGTCCAGGGAAAAACTTCGGCTGAAATTATTCAAGAAGTAGTGCTTGCCTTGAAAGATCAAGATTTTCCCTGCGGTGAAGTGTCTTTGGAACTTCCCAGCACCATTGTGTTTGATTTTGATGGGGCATCCGATCAGTGCTCCGGTATTGACGGGACCGTGAAAGTCACCCCACAATATGCAAACGGGACCCTTGGATATCAAATTGAATACATTGACGCATCCTATACGAACTGTACAATCAATGGTCTCACCCAGGCCCAATTTTCACTCAATGGGACGCAAATGGTTGCCGAGCATACCTTTCATCAAGGCTTTACACTCTGCGATCAAGCGCCTGATGGGAGTATTACAATTGTTTATGACCCCCTAACGGGTCAAGTGACCCATGTATACGGGCAATCAGAAGGAAGTTTCGTTGTAGATGACAAATCGGTCTCTCTGGATATTGTTTATGATTATGACGTACAAAATGGTTTTTCAGGAAATGGAACTATTAGCATTGATCAAAAAGTTTATGATTTTGAAATGGAAGATATGCAATTCAGTTACGAATGTGGCTTGCCAAACAGTGGATATATGATAATCAACGGTATTTCTTTAGATTTTTCAAATACAACATGTGAAAACAAACAGGTAGAAGCTACGGTATACGGTCTTACAACGACATTAAGCCTTGAAGAGGCCTTTGCGTATCTGAGCACACTATAATTCTGCTTCACCCGACAAATAGGTACCTTGAAGAATGATGCCGCGCCCGCTCTCAGAGTTTTCCTTGAGCGGGCGCGGATTCAAACTCCTTTCTTCTTGGCCGGCATTGCACTGATTTTGCCTGCTCTGCGTGGCGCAGCTATCCCAGCATCCCAGCTTTTTTTTCCTCTACTCAGTATTCACCCAGAACCCTTCGCCCGGCTCAATCGTATCCAGCACGCCAAAGCCCTTGTCTTCGGCATACCCTGTACCGTTATCCTCGTGTCCCGGCAGACAGACGCACCAGTTCCCCTGGGACCACTTCCAGACCGAGACGATACTTGTATCCTGCTGCAAAGAAGCGGCATCAAGCGCCTCAAGGCCCTTGACCCCGAGCAGGCTCCAGCCCGGACCAAGGGTGAGCTCCGTATCCTGGGGCAGTGTGCCGCTGAGCTGTACGCTGGTGGCATTGGCCGCATTGACCCAGAAGCCCCGGCCGCATGATAACTCACTCAAGCCCTTAAAGCCTTTGGCCTCGAGATACTCAGCCTCCGCCTCCCCGGTCATGGAGGGCAAGGCCACCTCCCAGTTTCCGTCTCCCCAGGCCCAGACCGAGGTGAGATCCTCCAGGGCCTCACCCAGCACCGCCTCCCAGGCTACATCCTCAGGCTCCAGCCACAGACCGGCCAGGTTCCAGCCGGGCCCAAAGCCCAGGGTGCCCGATTGCAGCGATCCACCCATGTCCTTGCTCGAAGCCAGGGTCCCTTCCACATCCTCCAGAAAATAGGTCAGATCATACTCCCCGGCCACCGCTCCCTCAGGCAAGACATAGCTCCCTTCGTAGCGGTTGCTTTGGGCATTATAGACCAGATCCACCGTATACGGGCTCAGATCCGGGGTCTCAAAATCTTCCCCGACCTGCGGGGGCTCGTAATCCGGGGGCAAGACCGTGGCCCAGACCCGCTTCAAACCGGTCACGGAATAGACATGGGCCGAAAGCGGAATACTCGCTTCCTCGGCCGGATCCACGAAAAGCCCGGCACTCCCTGTGGCGGAGACAAACTTGGAGCTCATGGGCGCGGCGACCCAATCCTGCCCGGCCGTCAGATACCCGGTCCCCAGATACTGCCCGCCCAGGTCCATAAAACTGGCCTGGGGGGTCTGCTGCATAATGCCTGCAAAGGCATCCGAGCCGATTGTCTGCTTGGCGTGTTGAAAAGCATGCTGCAATTGATGCCCCTGCCCCAGCTTCTTGAGCACAAAACGGCTGAAAGAGGCTGCCCCGCCGGACTCGATATAGCTCTGTTCAAAAGCTTTGGAGCTGAACAGCACGGCCCGGTCCGGCCGGCCCTCCCCGGTGAGTTCAGCTTCAAAACTTCCGGAATAGCAGGCCTCCATGATGAGAACCACCGCTCTTTTTGTCTCGTCCTGGAAGGTATCCAGCATCTGATCCAGCTCGCCGGCGCTCAGAACGGCCTGATTGGTCTGGGAAAGCTGAAAGGCCTGATTCCCCCCGTGGTCCACCAGATAGACATAGAATGGCCCCTTACTCTTCTGCTGGACAGCCCACTGTGTGATGGCCTGCTCCAGGGCCGGAACCGTCAGCTCACTCACATCCGCCACGTCGTCGTTTTGTCCGTCCCCGTTCCAGTCAGAATAGCTATCCGCGCTCATGAAGCAGATGGCATCATGCCCCAGGCCCCGGTCATACAAGACCTTATAGGCATAATCAGACAAGGCCCGGGCCGCCGGATGCAGGGCATTGTCAGGGGCATCCCCCACCCCGTTGACAATGACGGCACTGCCCAGGTTGTCCTCAATCTCGGTCTGATTCTCCTGCCATTCCTGCAGGTACATGATCATCTGCAACAGCCCCAGGTAATCGGTCTTCAGCAGTTGCTGGGCCTGCTGGTCCTCAGGCTGCTGAGCCATGCTCCCGCTCGTGTCTTTC
Organism: uncultured Desulfohalobiaceae bacterium; assembly: GCA_964621385.1. Lineage (GTDB taxonomy): Bacteria > Desulfobacterota > Desulfovibrionia > Desulfovibrionales > Desulfothermaceae > JAABTT01. The sequence continues at coordinate 5,957 of CAZUMF010000006.1, read as the reverse complement.
ACCCTCAGGCTGTATCTGACTTCCTGGCTCAGGGGCTCCTGCTTCAAGCTGCCGAATTGCAAAAAATAGAGCCCGGTGTCCACTATATTGGCCAACTGCCCGCTCAAGCTCTCCCCGGTAAAGGTCAGGCTCTTGAGCACATGTCCGGAGCTCTGCAGAAGCTTCAGACTCAAAACCGCACCCTGGGGCCATGTTTCCGGGTCTATAGCAATATCAATATACAGGGAATGCTCTGTCTGATCATCCTCACTGCCTGCCAGCAGGGTCAGGGTATCAATATCCAGCCCCCCGCCCAGGCCGGCCTTGCGCAGCACCTCAGTGCCGGGAGGCACCTCTTCCTGAGTGATAAAGGAATCCGCACTGCTCAAGGCCTGGTTCGGCTCCCTTTCCTCACTGCTCAGGACCTGGCCCTGCTTCTGCATCCAGCACCTGACTTCCTTGCCGGCGGCAGCCTCCAGCTGCAGGGTTATCCAGCCAGGCTTCAAATTCAAGCTGGGATAGATCTCCCCGGCCGGTCCCATCTGTTTGATCACACTGGTCTGCGCGGCATTGCCGCCCTGCTTCCCGGCATACAAAGTGGCATTGAAGCAATTGTTTGCCGTCTCATTGCCCAGGGTGCTGTTGTTGAGGCGCAAGAACAAACGGTATTGCCCTTTTTCAGCAATGACCAAAGGCTGCACGGCCCGGCCGTCTGCATCCGTAAACAAAGACAGGTCATAGAGCCTGGAGGACTGAACCGCTATCAGCTGAAAGGTGGTATTGTACATGGACTTACCCGAGACCTGGAGCAGGTACGTGCCTTGTAACAGAGGCAGGCGCAGGTGCTGGGGCTCGTCTGCATCCAGCGAGGTTTGGCGCAAATAGGTCAAATCCCCGGAATCCGACTTTTGAGACAAGGTGCAGAGCATCCGTCCCTGCCCCTTTTGGTCCGGGTCTTCACTGGGCGTGCCCACCGGGCGAACCAGGAGGTTGTAATTGCCCGGCTCAGTGATGTTCAGCTCATAATAGCAATCCCCACCGTCATAACTCCAATAATCCTGATACAGGGTCCCTACAGCGATCAGCTCAGGATCATCTTCCGAGGTATTGGCCTTGACCAGCTCGGGCTCAGCAGAGAAGTTATCCTGCAAGGGATCCGGATCGTCCGGATCCAAGAGCCCATCTCCATCAGTATCGGCAGTCGCCCTGGAAGTGCCCAGGAGGTCCTCTTCGATATCCGACAGCCCGTCATTGTCGTCATCCAGATCCAGATCATTATTGATTCCGTCCCCGTCTGAATCCGGACAATCAATGACGAATTCAGCCAGAGCCACCGGCCCCATGTTGCCGGCCTGATCCACGGCCCTGGCCTTGATACTCCGGCTCACAGCCACAAGAAGAGACGCTCCGGACATGGAACTCAGGCCAGGCTCGCTTCCGTCCTTGGTATAATAGATCTGCCCCGGCTCTGTGGCCTGAAAGCTCACCTGGACGGGATCGCAGGTGGAAAAGCTGCCGGCGGCGGGGTCCATGCTCACGCTCGGCGGGGTGTTATCCAAAAGCGCACTCACAGTCTCTACCGGGCTCAGATTCCCGGCCTGGTCCCTGGCCTGGACATGCACATACCAGGTCCCGTCCACCCCGGCCTGCGTGGCGTTGTGCACGGCCTGGAAATCACCGCTCGGGGTCCAGGCCTGGTTTTGGTCAATGGCATAGCGGTAAGTACAATCTTCAGAAGCAGACCAGGTCCAGGTCTTGGCCTTAACCGGATTGGGATCATCAGCCAGACCGCTGAGAACCGGCGCAGTATTGTCCAGCAACGCACTCACGGTCTGAACCCCGCTAACGTTCCCGGCTGTATCCCTGGCCTGGACGTGCAAATACCAGGTCCCGTCGGTGCCGGATTTTTGGGCACTGCTTCCATCCTGATACGCACCTTCAGGTGTCCACGCTTGCTTTTGGTCTATGGCAAACCTGTAGCTTGCGTCCTCGTTTGCGCTCCAGGTCCAGGTCTTGGACTGCTGTACGGTGTCATCGTCCGCCAGGCCGCTGATTGCCGGCGCAGTATTGTCCAGCACCGCACTCACGGTCCAGACCTCACTTACGAGGCCATCGCTGCTTTTAGCCTGCACGTGCAGGTACCAGGTCCCGTCTGCGCCTGATTGCGTGGCTGTGGTAACAGATGAGTATTCCCCGCTTGGGGTCCAAGTCTTGCTCTGGTTGACGGCGTAGCGAAAGGTCGCCTCTTGATCCGCGCCCCAGGACCAGGTCTTGGACTGTTTAGGTGTAAGGTCATCTTCAATCCCGGTTATTTGCGGCTTTGGGTCCTTGGCAAAGGCAGCACTAATCGTACGTGCCTGGTCCATTGGAATCGTGATTTGCGTATCATTAATCGTACTATCATGAGTATCCCCGGACCAGGCAGTAAAATGATGGCCGGCAGCAGCACTGGCTTTAATTGTCACCGATTTCCCGGCTGAATACCAGCTATCAGATATATCTACACTGCCTTGACCACTTACCTCAGTATCCAGATAATACTCACTCGTGTTCCAATTCCAGGTAATTACAGAATTTTGCTCTGTGAGAGTAAGTTCGCCGGTACTGGTACTAGTTCCGCCGGCTGGCACAGAACCACTTCCGCTCCAGCCGCTACTACTGTAACGTACTCCATCCTCTTCTGCTTCAGATTGTACAGTACAGGTCACTTTGGATTTCCAGCAATAATCAGCATGACTGCCCACAGCCGGACTTGGCGCTCCGTGGTCCGAGTTGACGGTCAAGGTATAATCCCGGGTATCCAGGGTCATTTCAGCCGACACTGAATCCTGGTCAGCCCGGGCAATGCCCATACTGCCACAGAGGCAGAAGACCAGCACAATCATGGTTTGGAGCCATCGTGCATTTTTCATATCCAAAACTCCTTGCCGGGGGTTCTATAGTATTTTCGATTTCCAATTTGCGATTTTCGATTTTTAAGACAAAGAATATGAACTGGCCTCTCTCAGAGCTGGAGGCTCTCCTCTCCGACCCGTAGGCTCGGGTCTACGAGCCGGAGGCGGAGCCGGAAGCCGGCCCGGAAGGTCGGGCCAACGCCCCGGAGGACTTATCGGTTCATCTCTGTCACAGAAAACAAGAAAATGGGTTGCTCCGATGCAGTTGAAGTCCTTGTCATAGAAATTCGAAGTAAAGCTGGAACCTTTGGGTTGCGGGCGGAGCCAGCTTTGGCTGGGATAGAACCAAAAACTTTTTCTTAAGGACTATAGGTGAGCAAAAAAAGCTGTGCGCAAGACAGGCACAAGTCACACCTGATATTGTTCGCGCATCATTGTCCAGGCCTCTTGGACTGGCGCTCCGCGCCCCCGGCGTCCCGCCGGGACGTCCCAAGAGGCCTGTCCAATGATGCTCCCACCTCAACCCTCACTGACCTGCGGGCACAAGCGGCCGGAACCCAAAGTTGCTGTTACTGCCGTCCGGCGAGTAGGAGCTCCGGTTCGACACGCGAAAGAGGGAGGCGTTGCGGCGCCAGCTGCCGCCGCGTAACACGCGGTACGAGCCCACATTATCCTCAAGCCACTCCTGACACCACTCCCAAACATTGCCGCTCATGTCATAGATCCCCAATTCATTGGCCGCCTTTTGACCAACCGGCATCGAGCCTTTACCTGAATAAAAATTCGAGTTCCCGGAGGCGTCTGAATTCTCCCAATACCAACCCACCTCATCCAGGATATCACTGCCGCTGTATTCCGTATCAGAACCGTCCTTGCCGCCCCGGGCCGCATATTCCCACTGATCCTCGCCGGGCAGACGGTACCCGTCCGCGCTCACATCAAGACTCCAGTCCGAAAGGTCGTAGGCCGGGGTCAGACCCTCCTGCTCGCTCAAATAATTGCAATAAGCCACCGCACCATACCAAGTCACTTCCACACACGGGTAGGCGCCCTTGCCCGAATCCACACTAAATGTTCCACCGGAATAACTAATCTGACTGTCACTATCATCCAAATTCAACAGCTCCTGAGTCGCCCCATCGGCATTTTCCACTGTATCGACGGAAGCAGTGATTAAACCTTGATCATAAGCCCATTGCATGACATCCGCCATCTGCTGGTTGGTGCACTCGTATTTACTCATATAAAAGGGTTCATTAATAGTCACATTATTCCCGGCATCCGTCCCGGCCGCGACATACACAAAATCATTCCCTGGCTGGACAGTGCTCACCCCGTCATCCGCCACGACCGTCACGCTTATGTTGGAGGAAAACTGCTCGTTCCAGTCCGCGCCCGCATCCCAGACAATCGTCTTGCCTGTGCCGGTACTCACCCCGGAGCCCACGTCTCCGCTCAGGCTCGTCGCGGCGACCGGCATGCCACTGTCCGTCACCTCGACTGACACATCAACGGTATCAGTCGCAGTGCTGCTCACATCATAGGTGATGGTGACCAGCTTGGTCCCGGGCTGCTGGGCGGCGGTGACGTTGGAGACGCCCACCTCTGCCAAGGCTTGGGAAAAATACGGCAAAAAAACAAACACAAGCACAATAACAGGTATTCTTCTCACCATAGCATACTCTCCTTTTTCAATTCATAACCGGGCCATGCATGGAATCGAGGCTTCCACATAGCTCTGAACGTCTGAAGCTTGCCTCGCTTTCCTATACCTTTTCAGAAAATGTTTTTGGATAGAGCCATTGTAACTTCTTGATTTTCTTATATTCAGCAATATTAAATCTTCAATATTCAATTGTAAATCCTATAGTCGCTTCATTACAGCAGGGAAAAGGAACGGAGCACAACAGCCAGGCGCTCGTCTTCCCGGGCCATTTCCTGCAAAACCTTGACCAGTCTGCTGAGGCGCGAGCCTTCGGTATGCTTGATCTCCAGGTCTTGTTCCAGATAGCTTTCCATCCGCTCCAGTCTCTGTTCCACCGGCTTGAGCACGGTTCGCCTATCCCAGACAATAAACCCGATCAGCCCGAAGATACCGGCAATGATCACCAGCATCAGGCTCCAGATACGTCCAAATTGATCCTCGATGGATTCAAAGCGTTGATTGATCGATTCAAAGCGTTGATTGACCGCGTCGAAGCGCTGATTGACCGCGTCGAAGCGTTGATTGACCGCGTCAAAGCGTTCATCAATCTTGACTTCGAGCTGTTGGGAACGGCCCTTCAGGTCTCTCAATGCTTCGATGATTTCCCGGTCCGAGATCCGCGGGGCTGTTTCCACTGCCTGGGACGAGACAGGGATGAGCAGGCAGAAGGCAACCATAAGAACAAACAGTCGAGTGAGAGAAATTGACATATCATGCTCCATTTCATTAAACTTTGACCTGAGTATAGAAAAATTTCCGGATGATTGCAAAGAAAATAATTGAACACGGCCAAAGGGGCTCTCTCCGAGCTGTAGGCTCGGGTCTACGAGCCGGAGGCGGAGCCGGAAGCCGGCCCGGAAGGGCGGGCCTACGCCCCGGAGGGTTACCTGGCATAAATCCAAAAATTTTTTCTTAAAGTCTATAGGAACGAACGAGGAATCATTCTTCAAGGTACCCAGTCTGATGAACCCTAATTATTGAGTGCATAATCAATTATTTTTCATATTTTTTATCAAAATAGAAAAAATTATTGACAAAATAAATAGAAAAGCTCAGAATTGATTGTATCAAAACACAGGACCCCTGAGAACCGACGCGGAGGCATCCGCAAAAGCATGCAGCCCACGGCCATGAAGAAAAACGAGATCGACGAGACCAACCTGGCGATCATCAAGGAACTCCGCCAGGGCCGAAAACCATTCAAGCAGATCGCGAACAGTCTGGGCGTGACCGAAAACACCGTCCGGTCTCGAGTGAACAAGATGATAGAGTCCGGACTCTTGGAAATCACCGGGCAGGTCGATTTCGAACAGATATCCAAACACCAGACCGTGATCATCGGGGTCAAGCTGAAGACAACGGATCTGTTCCAGAAAGGC
>CAZUMF010000005.1:29125-44669 GCA_964621385.1 uncultured Desulfohalobiaceae bacterium | reverse complement strand
TGGAACGTGTTGCACCCCCCATTACAGGCCTTTTTCCACAGTTACACCCCAGTGCAGTGGAATTGCATTCTCTTCATCGGCATCTTTGGGACCATTTTTCCGTTCGGGCTCTATTTTGAGGGGATCAAACGCATAGAACCCACCCATGCCAGCATCACCGCCACCCTTGAGCCCATTTCAGCCGGGGTGATCGCCGCCCTGTTCCTGGACGAACTCATGGCCCCCCTCCAGATATTCGGCGGTCTGCTGGTGATCATCTCCATCGTCTTCCTGCAGCTCCACAGCGTTGCAAACAAACCGATTCCCATTGACTGAATAAACCTGAGGAACTCCACGCATGAACCACAAACGAGCCCGCATTCTCATCCTGGGAGTAGGCAATATCCTTTTATCAGACGAAGGGGTCGGGGTCAGGACGCTGGAACAGCTGGAAAAGACTTGTGCCTTTCCCGAAGAGGTGGAACTTCTGGACGGCGGGACCAGCGGAATGGAACTCATCTCCCACATCGAAAACCGAGAGCATCTCTGGATTATTGACGCGGTCAAACAGGAAGGCCTGCAGCCCGGCGATACGCTCTGCAAGGATCTGGACGACCCGCCCGCCTATTTTCAGCAGAAAATCACCCCGCATCAACTGGGCCTGTCTGACGTCCTGGCGGCAGCCACGTTGACCGACTGCCTCCCGGGACATATCAGGCTCTACGGCATCGTGCCTGAAAGCCTGAAAACCGGCATTGATCTGACAAAGACAGCACGCAGGGGGATGGAAGAGGTCGTGGGCAGGATTCTTGGCGATCTTCAGAGAATGGGGATCGAAAGCCGAAACCCTTCCTCCTCCAAAGCAGGCTAAGCCCGCAACCCAATTGTGACTGATTCAACAAGAAAAAGAAAATTGAACCACAAAGGTACAAAGGACACAACCCGTCTTCGCTGTAAGCTTCGCCGTGGCACAGAGGAAGAGACGCGAAGGAAAGAAGAAGAGGATCTTTTTTTCCCCGGCGGGTCTGACGCCGGGGGAAAAGGCCTCCACGCCTTACGGCGTAGGTCCTATCCCGGAAGGGATTGCAGGTTGAAGCAAAGCGGCATGGCTCGCTAAAGCTCATCGCCTTGGATGAGTTGCTGCGAGCCTACCCCGCTTTGTTTCTTCTTTCCTTTGCGCCCTTTGCGCCTTGAGCGAGTCCGCGAGCGGGCGGTTACCAATTTCTTGTTTTTATGACAAAGATTAACCGAGATCTAGCCCTCAAAACTGAACTTATTTTCCCGGAAGAGAGCCAGACAGGACTGCACAACATCTTCATCGAATTTCACACCCCTGTTTCGGTCGATCTCCTCCAGGGCAAGTTCGAGGCCCAGGGCCGGCCGGTAGGGACGATGCGAGGCCATGGCCTCCACCACGTCCGCCACGGACAGGATTTTCGACTCAAACAGAATCTCGTCCCGGGTCAGTCCCTGGGGATAGCCGGTTCCGTCCAGACGTTCATGATGCTCCAGCACCATGCGGGCAATGGGCCGTGGAAATTCGATATCCTTGAGGATTTGAAACCCGTTGTCGGAATGGCACTTGATGAGATCAAACTCCAGATTGGTCAGTTTGGTAGGTTTGCTTAATATTTCCGCCGGGATGGATAGTTTGCCCAGATCATGGACAATGCCGGCCATATGCAGACCTGCCGATTCTTCCTGGCTGAGCCCCAGCTCCTGGGATATGGCCAGGGCCAGGGCGCTGACCCGCTGTTGGTGGCCTGCGGTATAGGGATCCCGGGACTCAACAGCCAGGGACATGGCTTGAATCACGCCGGATAAGGTTTTTTGGAGCTGTGCGGTACGCTCCATGACCACCTTTTCAAGATCCTTCCGGTACTGCTTCTGTTCATTTTCCAATCGCTGCCGCTGCAGGGCATTACTGACATTGATCAAGAGTTCATTCAAGCGGTAGGGCTTGATCACATAGCCGTAAGCGCCGATTTCAAGCGCGGTCTCTGCAAGCTGGCGATCGTCCTCGCCGGTAACCATGATCACGGCCACATCGCTATACTCTTCCGACACATACCGAATGAGATCGATGCCCGACTCGCCGGGCATCTTCTGGTCACAGAGCATGAGCTTAAAGTGTTCGTTTTTGAGAAATGCTCGAGCTTCTTGGGCATTTGAAGCCACGGAACAGACGTACCCGTCGAGCTCCAGCATATTTTTCAACATCATCTGCAGGTGCTGTTCGTCATCAACAATGAGTATTTGCGTCTGATTTTTTCCCATGAACCTCTTTCCTCAATTCCAGCACGAGCCCTCAATTACGCTTTGCATCCGGCGCAAAACACCCACCAAATTCAAGCAGCAACATCCCTTTCTTGGCTTATTTTTCAAGAAAATTCAATCTGCAATTCACAGTCGCCATTCTCAATGCACCCCCTGCAGGTACTGCACGGCCTGCTCCAGACCGTTCAGCGTCAACTCAAACATGGGAAAAATCTCCCGGATCTTGCACAGGGTCATGGTGTAGGGCCAGGTATGGGTCGGTTTCGGGTTGAGCCAGACCGAATACGGAAAGGTCTCGGCTACGGATTGGAGCCGCTCCAGACTGGGCAGCCCGGATTTCTCTTCAATATGGATCGATCCGTCCGTGGCCATGAGCTCATAAGGGGCCATACTGGCGTCGCCAACCAGAATGATCCGCGTCTCGGCATCCTTTCTGAGCAGATCATCAACCGGGTATGGCTTATGGATTCTGGGGGGATCTTCCCAGAGGACATCGTAGATCGTGTTGTGAAAAAAATAGGTCTTGAGATCCTTAAACTGGGAACGGGCATAGGAAAACAGGGTTTGGACCACCTCCACATACGGTTCCATGGACCAGCCGCCGTTGTCCACGGCTAAAACCACTTTGAGCTTGTCCCGCAGACGCCGGTCGTAGGCAATCTCGATCTCGCCGCCGTTTCGGATGGTCTTGCGGATGGTCTGATCGATATTGACCTCGTCTTTGGGGCCGACGGGAAGGAGATTCTTCAGATGCCGCAAGGCCTCACCCACCTGGGCCTGGGTCAGGGGCACGTCGGTGGAGTAATCCCGATAACGCCGGTCCATGGCCACCTTGACGGCGGATTTCCGGCCGGAGACCCCGCCGACCCGCATCCCGCCCGGATGGTATCCTGAATGACCCACCGGCGACGTCCCCTGGGTCCCGATCCATTTATGCCCGCCGTGGTGTTCTTCGCTCTGCTCCTGAAGACGATCCAGAAAATACTGGACCAATTCCTCCGGGGACATCTTCGCGAGTTCCTCCTCATCAAGACCCAAGGCTTCGGCGAGCTGCTCCGGGTCCTTGAGCCAGTCCTGAAGCAGGTCCCGAACCGCCTGCTCGAGCTCAAGACCCTCGGACGACTCCAGCTCCCGTCCCTGGAAGAAATGGGCGAAAACCCGGTCGTAACGGTCGAACTGCCGCTCGGATTTGACCAGAATCGATCTGGCTGCGGTGTAAAACTCACCGATTGTGGTGATCAGTCCACGCTGCAGCGCCTTTTGCAGCCGCAAAAACGCGGTGGGGGTCACAGGCACCCCTTGATCGCGCAGGAGGTAGAAAAATTGGTTAAACATCCTTACAGTCGGAATCAATTGATTGTCTAGTGATTCATAAAGCTTCTTGCTGAAATCGTCTCATACTGTTCCCATCGCAATTGATATCTCCTGTAAGGATATATTTTCACAAAACGTATCATCACTGGATTGGACACCCTGCAGTTGAGTCATGAAGTGAAACCACCTTGTGAATGAAATCCAGTTTTGGCCTTGAGCTAAAACTGGATTTAGAAACGCATTCTGGGCAGCTGATTCCCGGCCAGCTCGTAATCACCGCTCTTTTTGAAAAGCACCCCGAGATAGGGAATCCGGCCCTTTTTGACCTCCTGGGGCTTGAAATTCCGATCCTGATCCAGGGCCCGGATCCAGTTGATGAGCTCCCGGGTGGCGGGTTTTTTTTCAATACCCTGAAACCCGCGCATCTGGTAAAAGGCCTTGATGCAATTCGTTTTCAGCTCCTGATCGAGATTCGGAAAATGCACCTCGATGATGCGCTGCATCATGTCCGGCTCGGGAAAGGCGATGTGATGGAAGTTGCAGCGCCCGAGAAACGGTTCGGACAGGTCCTTTTTGGCATTGGACGTGATGATGATCACCGGCCGGTGCACGGCCCTGACCGTCTTGTCGATTTCAATGATATCGAATTCCATCTGATCCAGAATATCGAGCATATCGTCCTGGAAGTCGCTGTCCGCCTTATCGATCTCATCGATGAGCAGCACGACCCGCTTCTCGGCCTGAAAGGCCTGGCCGATCTTGCCCATCTTGATATAGTCCTCAATGTTGCTCACGTCCCTGCTTGAATCGGCAAAGCGGCTGTCGTTGAGCCGGGTCAGGGTGTCGTATTGATACAGGGTGTCCTGAAGCTTCATGGTGGACTTCACATTGAGCGTCAGGAGCCGCATGTCAAGGGATTCGGCAATGGCATGGGCCAGCATGGTCTTGCCGGTACCCGGCTCGCCCTTGAGCAGCAGGGGCATCTCCAGGGCCATGGAAATATTCACGATCTGGGCCAGTTCCTCATCCAGGACATAGCTGCTTGATTTTTGAAAAGAAGCCTGCAGGCTGTCTTCAAAATACATGATTCCTCCGGGAAAAATTGAATGAATTCAAAGCGCCCTTTTTTTTCGTAACCGTGAACTGTGAACTTGGAACCTTTGAGTTCCAGGCGGTTCGGCTTTGAATAATGGATCGGTCGCCCTAGAAGAGGAGTTTAACAGAATGTGGGCAGGGATTCAAATCGTGTATTCGGCGTCCTGGGCCACGGCAAAACAGTCCATCGTGCTGTTTCGGTCCTGCAGCCGTTTCCTGCAGCCGGCAACCAGGGCGTCGATTTCATCATCACTGCGTTCCCGATTGTGATGAAACAGGCCCAGGGCCCTGACCCCTGCCTCCAAAGCCAGCCGGAGGACCTGCTCCACTGTGGAATGGCCCCAGGTCCTGGTTCGCCGGTATTCCGGTGTGGTGAACTCGGCATCGTGGATCAGAAGATCGGCCTCGGCACAAAATGCGACATAGTCGCTGAAGGTCCTGCCGCCGGGATGCTCAAACCCAAGTTCATTATCGGTGAGAAAGACAAAGGTCCTGTCCTGCTCCGTGAACCGGTAGCCAAGGCCGCCATTGGGGTGACTGAGCAGGATCGGGTCGATCCTGATGGAATCCACACAAAAATCGGCCAGATCATGACGCGAGAAGGACATATGATCCAGAAACAGATCAAGGGAAAGCGGGAAAAAAGGCGGCGCCATAAGGGCATGCAGATGCTGCAGAATACCGGCCTGGACCGGTTCGAGACAATGCAGTTGGATATCGTATCGGCTTGTGAGAAACGGCAGATAAAAGGGCAAGCCCAGAACATGGTCCCAGTGAAAATGGGTGAAGAGCCAGTGCAGATCTCGATCCTGATCAGAATCCTGTGGGTCCCGGGACAAGCCTCTCAGGCCGGTGCCGGCATCGATCATCAAGCGGGTCTGGTTGTCTGAAAGGATTTCCAGGCAGGTGGTGTTCCCGCCGTAGCGGTTGAAGCGCTCCCCGGAGACCGGAAAGGAGCCCCTTGCCCCCCGGACCCGGATCAGCATACCCCGCTCTCATAGCTAGCATCAGAGGGAACTTCCTGAAATTTTTCCTTGATGGCCAGGATAATCTCATGGATGGACATGAACACCTCGATCAATTCCGGATCAAAGGACTTGCCGGCCTCCTCCTGCAAGACGGCCAGGACTTTCTCCTCCGGCCAGGGGGTTTTGTAGCAGCGTTTGGAGCACAAGGCATCATACACATCAGCAATGGCGGTGATTCTTCCTTCGATAGGAATCTCCTCTCCCTGCTTCCCCTGACCATACTGCGGCGGTCCTTCCGCAAAGATGTCCTCAACATTCCCGGGATACCCCTGCCCGTTCCATTTCTCATGATGGCCCAGGGCCACATTGTAGATCATCTGGTCCAGATCGGTATTCGGGTCGGCAAACAATCTGGCCCCATACACGCAGTGCCCCTTGACGGTTGCGAATTCGTCTTCCGTCAATTTGCCGGGCTTTTTCAAGATCTGGTTAGGAATACCAACTTTGCCGATATCGTGGAGCATGGCCGCCAGACGCAGGGAATCCTTCTCCCTTTGAATCCGGTCTGCATCCAGATGATGGTTCAGGGCCCATTTATTATAAATCTCAGCCGCGACATAGCCCACTCGATAGACGTGCCGTCCGGTTTCATAGGGATCGTGCAGCTGGATCATCCTGATCATGCGCAGGACAAAATCACGGGTCATCTGACAGCGCTCGATCACTTCGGCCGCCGGATAGGCGAACAGGGGCAAATACTTCTTGCATTCCTCTGAAAACGGGACGGTTGCTCCCTGCTCATCCTTGGCATTGATGAGTTGCAGGACCCCGGAGAGTTTGTTTTGGGTCGTTCTCAGGGGAACAACCAGCATGGATTTGGTTCTGTAGCCGGTCTCCTGGTCAAAGGAGGCGTTGAAACAATAGGGCGATTCATCACTCAGTTCATAGACATCGTCAATCTCAAGCAATTGCCCGGTTGCAGCGGCATGTCCCACCAGGGAATTGCTGTTGATGGGGATTTCTTGACGGGTGTAGAGATGCTTGTTGTCCGTATGGGAGGTGAACAGGGTATCATTGTGCACATAGGAAAAGGAGAGTTTTCCGTCCCGATTGAGATAGATGGTTCCGGCATCGGCATTGGAGTATTTTCGCATCTCCTTCAAAAGATTGTCCATCAAGCTTTGGATGTCATTGAATCTGTTCAGGTGTTCAATAACATTCAAAACATGGTTCAGTGTGGTGGATTCGCTTTCCATACCATCCCCCGTTCGTGATACAGGTACTCAACCGAAGCGAGGTGCCTGTGCAGCACCTCCAGCGATTGTCTGTATACTATGGATTTGTTTGGGGAGCAAGCCTTTGAGGCTGTATTTTTCCAGAATCGTTTGCCTGGCCTGTCTGCGGATAGGCGCCATGAACGACGGGTATTCCAGGACCCCGGCCACCCGTTCGGCGATTTTTTTCGGCGAAAAAAAATCCGTGAGGAATCCGTTTTGCCCGTCTTGAATCACTTCCCGCACCGGTTCGGTGTCAGACCCCACCACGACGCAGCCGCAGGCCATGGCCTCCAGCAGGGACCAGGACAGTACAAAGGGCCGGGTCAGATAGACATGGACCGAGGAGGCCTGGAGGACCTGTTTGTACTGCCCGTAGGGCAGGGTCCCCACAAAATGCACCCGCTCTGGATCCAGGTTCACGGTTTCCAGCATGGCCTGTTTGTAGGTCTTCCCGTCGGATCGTTCAGGACCGTAACAGACCCGCTCCGTACCGGCAATGAGCACCCGGCAGTTTGGCCGTTTCTCCAAAATCAAAGGCAGGGACTCCATGAACTGGGGAAAACCACGATAGGGCTCCATGCCCCTGGCCGCATAGGTGACGATTTCGGTACCCGCCTGCAGTTGGAGATCGCCGATCTGCAACCCTTTCCCAGGGGCCGGCTGGAAATACTCCGTGTCGATGCCGTCATGGACAACGCTGATCTTGTGCAAAAAATCCTTTGGAAACTGGCGTTTCTGCCAGGCCATGGGACAAATCCCCTGGTCGCAGGTCTGGAGGTCGTTGAGAATCGGAAAATTCTTCAGCCTGAGCCGGCACCTGGCCTTGAATGAAGGCGACTTTTTCCGTCCAAACCCGAAATCCGCCCCTTTTGGATCGTAAAACCATTCAAAATACCCGAGAAAAGGCGTGTTTGGAAAGACATCCTTGACATACAGAGTCGTGCCCCAGCCGGAATGCCCATAGATGACATCAGGTGTGAATCTCCGGGCCTTCAGCTGGAGCAGGGCTTCGGCCACGGCTTCCCCCTTTGCATGCGCCCTGGCGACCGGGGCCAAGTCGCCTGAACCGGAAACCTCTTCCGGAGGATCCTGATACACCAGCTTGTTGACCCCGGGCATTTCCCATTCCGGACGGGGGGCGGCAGTGGCAAAGACCACGGTCACTGCCTGGTCTTCGCCCAGGGCCTGGGCCAGGTGTCGAAACTGCGCCGGAAAGTTAGGATGAATCAGAAGCACCCGCACGCTCAGCGCTCCTGCAGGGAAAAGCTGAGGGTGTTCAAAAACGGATCCAGCAGATAATCCAGCACACTTCGAGTGCCGATGTGGATATAGGCCATGACCACCATTCCCGGATAGAGGCGGTACTTCTCGCCATGGGCTTCGAAATACTCCTTGCGGGTTTCCAGCATGACCTTGTAAAAGGTCCGCCCCTGATTATCAGTCATGGAATCCGGGCTGACATTCAGGACCTGCCCCTTGAGTTTGTCGAATTTGCGCGCATCCCGGGAAGCCAGCTGCAAAGCCGCTTTCTGGCCGGCCCGGACATAGCCGATATCCTGGATGGGCAAATGGGCTTCAATGATGAGTCTGTCCTCTGAGGGCACAACTTCCGCGATGGTCTGTCCAGGCTTGACCACACCTCCCTCGGTGGACAGGAACAGGGACTTGACCACACCCTCCACCGGTGAACGGATCACCGTGCGCTGAAGACTGTCCGCAAACTTCTTGAGCCGCTCGGTCAAGGCTTTGTGCTCCTGCTTGCACTCCTTCAATTTTTCCGAGGCGGTCTCCTTGAAGGCGAAACGTTCCTTGTTCAGATCCTGAACCGCTTCTTTCAGAGCGGAACGGGCCCGCTTCAAGGAGGCCCCGTCTTCCTGAATCGCGCCTTCTATCTTCTGGGCCCGCTGCAGCAGCTCCAGGTGTTTGTATTTGGTGGTCAAATTGTCCTTGAGCAACTCGTCGCTCAAGGCGATCTGCTGGTTGAGCAGGGAAAGCTCCTGTCTGTTGCTCTGCAGGCGCAGCTCGATCTCCTGAATGCGTTGCCGGCACTGCTGTATTTTTTCCTGCAGGCTCTGGATTTCGCTCGTAAATCTCTGTTTCCTGGTGGTGAACAACGCCCTGGCCTCGGCCACGAGTTCAGGGTCCTTGTCCAGGATATGCCGGGGAAACTGCAGGGAGTCACTGTCCTCGACTTCGGCCTGCAGGCGGATAATATCCACCTCCAGAGCACGAATCTGGATATACAACTCCTCCACGCTTGCTCCGCTCCGGGTCTTTTCCAAGACCACCAGGGGCTGCCCCGGAGTCACGGCATCGCCTTCCTGCACCTTGATCTGGCGGATGATGCCGCCCTCAAGATGCTGGATCTGCTTGATCTTGCCCGAAGGAATCACCTCGCCGTCTGCAACGCTGACGATATCCAGCTGTCCGTACCAGGCCCAGACAACAAATCCCGCCAGCATGAGGGCGAAAAACAAAAAAAAGACCCGGGTCAGGTGACTCACCCGATGGGGAGTGGTTGAATCCATAATTCAGACTTCGTACTGAGGCAGATAAGATTTGGCCCGCGAATAACGCGAATGGGCGCGAATAAAAGCATTTTTGCCTGCCAGAATAAAGAAAAGCTGGCAGGCAAAAGGCTTCGCCATGAAGACATGGAATGATAAAATGAGTTCATTTTATTCGCGCCCATTCGCGTTATTCGCGGGCAGTCAGTCTTTTTCCGTATTTGCTTTATCTGTTTTGGTTTAAGGATCGGTTCAATTGGGATTGTTCTCTTTCTGTTCCGAACCCTGAACCATGAACGGTGAACCGTGATCCCTCTTCAACACCGGCTGCGGCTTCTGATCCAAATCCAGGACCATGGAGCCGCCTTTGCGTATCCTGGGATCGTTGGAAAAGGCGATGATGCTCGTGCCTGCACCGGCCAGCGTGTTCATAATACTGTACACAGCCTTGGCCCCGGCTGCATCCAGGGCTTCAGTGGGCTCGTCCAAGACGGCCAGTTTGCCCTGGGTGGTCAACCCCCTGGCCAGGGCCAGACGGCGCCGGATGCCCAGGGGGAGGTTTTTGCCGCTTTCCGTGATCTCCGTATCCAGCCCTTTCGGGATCCGGTCAAGATACCCCCGGAGATCCGTCTGGACGAGAATCTCGTTGAGCCGTGCTTCGTCAAGCTCCGGGTTCAAAAACAGAAGATTCTCCCTGAGGGTGCCGTTGATAAAGGAAGGCTCCTGGGGGAGGTAGATGAGCTGCCGCCGCCACCAGGCCGGAGCGATCTGCTGCAGGCTGACCCCGTCCGCGAGGATGTTTCCCCGAACCGGTTCCAAAAGCCCCACCAACAGTTTGGCCAGAGTGGTCTTGCCGGTTCCGTTGCCCCCGATCACAATGAGAACCGATCCGGGCTGGATCTGGACATTGAGCGATTCAAACAGTGGGGCACTGCTTTTGGGATAGGCAAAGGCAACATCCTTGAACTCCAGCCTGCCCTGAAACTCACGCAGGGCGGTGCCGGATTCCGGCTCCAGCGGAAGGCGCTGCAGCTGGGCCAGATCCTGGGAGGCCTCTTTGGCCCGAGCCAGCAGATACAGGGTCTGCATAAACCTGGCTGTATTCTGATAGGCCCTGCCGGCCAGGATATTCGTACCGATCAAGGCCCCGATGGTCAAATCCCCCTGCACCACAATAGTCGCCCCGGCAGCATAGAGAACCACGCTCATGAACACGCTGCCGGATTGGGTCAATGATTGAGAGCGTTCCTTGGTGTCCGCCAATTTCCTTCGTAACTTCCCCATGATCTGAAGCTGATCCTCCCATTTCCGGAAAAGGGACGAGCGCGCCTCAAAGACCCGGACCGTCTCCAGGGCCTGAATCGCGGACTGATTCAGGCTGCGGTGGGAAAGCGTGGCCTGCTGCAGGGCCTCGGCAGATTTCTGCGAGCCTCTGACCGTGATCCAGCCGATGGCCAGGGCGACGCCGATGCCGGCCAGGGCGATCCCGGCCAGAATCGGGGACAGAAAATAGGCAGCCGCCACAAAGAGCAGGGAAAACGGGGCATCCAGAACAGAATTCAGGGCCTGGGCATCATGGCTCTGCTGCATGAGTTGGACGCTGTTCAGCATTTCCTGAATCCTGGCCCGGGGGACCTGATCCAGGGCCTGATACCTGGCCCGTCCCAGGATGGTCAGGGTCTGCCTGGAGATCTCGTCGTTGGGGCCTTGATTCACCGCCTCGGCCATCTTGGTCCGGATGATTCGAAATCCCAGTTGGAGGAGGATGGCCAGGACCATGCCCGTGGTCAGGGTGATGAGCGTGCCGTGGAATCCGTAGCTGATGTAGCGGTTCAGGATCTGGATGACGTACAGGGGCAAGGCCAGGGTGAGCAGGGTGATAAAAAACGTGGCCGCCAGGATTTCAGCGGCCGGCAGCGGATGGCGGAAGAGGCGGCGGAAGAGTTCTTTCATGAAAACACATTGAACTGTCGGGAGATAAAACGGCAGGTGAGATTCATATTTCTACCGGACAACGCCAGGCACGTCAATGAAGAAAAGACTTTCAATACAGACAAAATATCCGGAGCCATCAACCGTCCAGGTCTTCCCACCCATGAGTGTCCCGCCGAACAGCGCCTTGGTCTCGGTAGGTGAAAGATGTTAAATCACAGTACGTCTATGCGACACAAGGCCAAGAGTCAAGAGGAGGCGATCTGAAAATTCACCTCGGTCAGATCCCCGATATCGGTCGTGCTGAGGTCGTCCAGATCAACGAGATGCAGAAGTTCAGAATCATCAACATCCGACCCGCCGTCTTCATCTCCATCCCAGTAATAGATCCGGCCATCTGTGCCGTTACTGAGAACAAAATAGGTATCGTCATCGGACCCGTCACCAAAATCGCTTAAGGTGTTTTCCATCACCTGCGCGGCGTCCGACCAATCTGAAGCAGCCGCATCCTCAACACCAATAATTTTTTTCAGGGTTGATTCATGGGAATTAGTGTCGGAAGCAAGCCAAAAATCAAAGTCTCCATCAGCGCTGAAGCCAAGGGATGCTTCATCAAAGTGCAGGATGTCCCGTGCTCCGCCGGTACTAGTCCCAATAACCTGAAAATCAGTAACTGTATCAATGGATGTTGCATCGCTAAAGGTAAAATGGTCCTGATCCGCGCCTCCAATCAGGGTATCCGTCCCGGGGCCGCCGATCAGTGTGTCGCTGCCGGCATCGCCCTGGAGCAAATCATTGCCTTCACCGCCCACAAGCGAATCCGCCCCAACCGAACCGGTCATGGTGTCAGACTCTGACGTCCCGGTCATGGTGTCGTCATTTGATGTGCCATAGACATACACCTCATCACTGGAGTCCCAGTTAGCAAAAGTCAAACCGGAGAGATCAAAAGCCGTCCCGGTTGTACCGGGTGTATCCGCCGCCTTCACCGTCAAACGAACTGAATCTCCTGAACCGTCAATCTTCCAGTCCTTGTTATCTATCAGCGGTCCGCTGAACCACGCTTTCGTCATTGTTTGACTGAGATGTACGACTTCAATCCCCTCAATGGAGGCGGCAGCTCTGAAATCCGTGGTTGTGTCGTTACCTTCCACATACAAAGTGTCCGTTCCATCCCCCCCGTCGATCTGCTCACCAGCGGCCACATCACCGGCACCGGCCGTAAAGTAGAATGTGTCATTTCCGGCACCACCCAGAAGCATGTCTGCATCAATACTGCCTTTAATGCTATCATTGCCTAAACCCCCAACAAGGGTGTCTTGGCCGGAATGACCATTCATACTATCGTCTCCACCAGAACCGTGAAGACTGTCATTCCCGTAATAGCCCAGGATCGTGTCATTTACAGGAGTGCCAGTCATATCGTCATCATCAATAGTCCCTTCAACACGCACCTCATCACTGGAGTCCCAGTTAGCAAAAGTCAAACCGGAGAGATCAAAAGCCGTCCCGGTTGTACCGGGTGTATCCGCCGCCTTCACCGTCAAACGAACTGAATCTCCTGAACCGTCAATCTTCCAGTCCTTGTTATCTATCAGCGGTCCGCTGAACCACGCTTTCGTCATTGTTTGACTGAGATGTACGACTTCAATCCCCTCAATGGAGGCGGCAGCTCTGAAATCCGTGGTTGTGTCGTTACCTTCCACATACAAAGTGTCCGTTCCATCCCCCCCGTCGATCTGCTCACCAGCGGCCACATCACCGGCACCGGCCGTAAAGTAGAATGTGTCGTTCCCGGCATCTCCAAACAAAATATCGGCTCCGGCTTGACCGCTGATTTGATCATTACCTTCCAATCCATGGATGATATTTGCTCCCATACTCCCTTTCAGGGTATCATCATAGGCCGATCCCTTTAGGTGTTCAAAACCTATTGCAAAATCCTCATCATTGTCTGTAGCTTCTAAATGAAAGGCAACGGCATTTTCTGATGCCTCATAGGAAAGCCAATCACCATTGATATGTTGGCCTCCAACAAGAGAGTCAAATCCTGGACCGCCCTGTATACTGTCATCTCCCGCTCCACCATCAATCATGTCCTCACCGTCGCCGCCCAGAAGTGTGTCGTCTCCATCTCCTCCAAGCAAGGTGTCGTTGCCCTGATTTCCGAAAATGACATCGTTGCCGGCCAAACCGTCAATGGTGTTGGCATAGTCCTTTCCATCAAGGACATCGTCCAAAGAGGTGGCCGCTAAGCCAATCGTGAGGGTGAGGGTTGCTGTATCGCTTCCGCCTTGTCCGTCACTCAGGGTGTACTCAAACGAGTCCTCCAGGGGTTCTCCTTCACCTAAGGCCTGCACTTCGCTCTTGGTTTGATCCAAGGTATAGGTATAGGCCCCGTTGCTTTCCCAATCCAAGACCCCATAAGTGCCAGCAACATCCTGTGAGTAGTCGGTTTGTGAATTGATCTTGGAAATAATCAGGGTGTCGCCGTCCACATCGCTATCGATTCCAAATCCGTCATCGTCCGTGATCACATTGCCGCTCACAATATGTTCGGTATCTTTTTTTACATCGGCAGCATTGTCTGTGGCCGTGGGAGAAGGGTTCGTCACTGTCCAAATCAAGGTATCAGAGGTCTCTGCTTGACCGTCACTCGCCGTTATCTGGACAGGATAAATACCGTCAGAATCAGGGCCACCTTGAGAAGCGTCTGAAGGCAATGTTCCTGAAATGATGCCGCCGGCTGGATCGATTGTGAGGCCTGCAGGCAGCGCGCTCGGATCGGTAACGCCGTAGCTCAAAGTATCTGATGTGTCCGGATCCTGAAAATGTTCAGAAACATCCAGACTGACAGGATCACCGTCCACGTTGGACTGATTGCTCAAGGCCGTGATCACCTCTGGCGCATCATTCACCCCAGTCACCGTCACCGTCACCGTGGCCTTATCCGTCCCGCCATTGCCGTCGGATACAGTGTAGCTGAAACTATCGGTCGCGGTCTCTCCCGCAGCCAGGGACTCGAACTGACCGTTCGGATCATAGACAAAGGTTCCGTTTCCATTGTTCGTGACCAGACCAATGGTTTGCGTGGCATCTATACCTGTCACGGATAACGTGTCGTTCTCATCGGGATCAATGTCATTGTCGGCCACCAGATCCACTGTGCTCAATGAACTGTCCTCATCCGTGGAAACAGCGTCGTTAGCCGCTTTTGGCGCATCATTCACCCCAGTCACCGTCACCGTCACCGTGGCCGTGTCCGTCCCACCATTGCCGTCGGATACAGTGTAGCTGAAACTATCGGTCGCGGTCTCTCCCGCAGCCAGGGACTCGAACTGACCGTTCGGATCATAGACAAAGGTTCCGTTTCCATTGTTCGTGACCAGACCAATGGTTTGCGTGGCATCTATACCTGTCACGGATAACGTGTCGTTCTCATCGGGATCAATGTCATTGTCGGCCACCAGATCCACTGTGCTCAATGAACTGTCCTCATCCGTGGAAACAGCGTCGTTAGCCGCTTTTGGCGCATCATTCACCCCAGTCACCGTCACCGTCACCGTGGCCGTGTCCATCCCACCATTGCCGTCGGATACGGTATACTCGAAGGTATCGGTCGCGGTCTCTCCCGCAGCCAGGGACTCGAACGGACTGTACTCAATGTATACGGTTTTGCCGGTTGCCGCAGCCACGAAGCCCAGACTGGCATCAGCAGCGCCGTCACCGTCAAGATCGACGTACACGTCATTCCCAGGAGAAGGTGGACTGCCCGGTGTGTAGTTACTGTAGACCGTGACCCCGGCATCGGCGGGCACCTGCATCACGCTGGCGTCTTTGTCGTACCCGGTGGGCTGGGTCCAAGACTCAAACGCAGCGGTGGTATCGTCTGCAAGCCAGTCATAGGGGCTGTCGGCTGTTGTTCCGTCCGTGACCGTGTATTCTTTGATAATCTTGTTTGGATAATAATCAAAAGTCCCGTCTTGATTGTAAGTGACATGGCCACTGGTTGCACTGTCATCAATCCCTGTCACCGAAAGCTTGTCTCCATCTTGATCACTGTCATTGTCTACCACATCCACTGTGGTCACTGCACTGTCCTCATCGGTGGAAACAGCATCACCTTGGGGCTGAGGCGCATCGTTCACATCCTGCACCTGTACCGTCAGGATCTCGTCATAGGTGTTCCCCACGC
>CAZUMF010000005.1:0-29025 GCA_964621385.1 uncultured Desulfohalobiaceae bacterium | reverse complement strand
TGGTATCAATGTTCTCATCCACGTTGAAACTGTTCGGGGCGATGTCGCTGGGCGCTTCGTTCACATCCTGCACCTGTACCGTCAGGATCTCGTCATAGGTGTTCCCCACGCTGTCGCTGCTCCGAACTTTGGCCTCGTAACTGGATTGGGACTCATAATCCAAAACACCGGCATTGAGAATCAACTCATTATTCCCCTCACCGCCTATGCTGAATTTCGATTGATCAGCACCACCGACGATGCTGTAACTGAAGCTCTCGCCACTGTCTTCATCTGTACTGCTCAGCATCCCCACACTGTACCCATCGCTGGTATCAATGTTCTCATCCACGTTGAAACTGTTCGGGGCGATGTCGCTGGGCGCATCGTTGACCCCGTTGATCGTCACGGTCAACACTGCCGTATCCGTGCCTCCCTGCCCGTCGGAGAGCGTATAGCTGAAAGTATCACTCACGGTCTCCCCGGCGCCCAAGGACTGGACATCCTTCCCAAGGGTATAGGTATAACTACCGTCCACCTCCCAATCCAGGACGCCGTATTTCCCGGAAATATTCTCCGCATCAGAACTCTGGCCCTCTATGGAGACAATTGCTAATTCGCCGCCATTCGGATCGCTGTCAACACCCTTCCCATCATCATCAACAATCAGATTGCCCTCCGCTGTCAAATCCGTATCCTCGGTAACAGATGCGCTATTATCCGTGGCCGTAGGCCTGGTTTGTTCATCATACCATATTTCATCCTCGGTTGATGCCTCTGTCTCTTCGGTTACTTCAGTACCGGGCGTTTCATCCTGTGAAGGGGCTGCCATATAAAACAGGGGTTCTTCAGGATCAGAGACATCCAAGACCCCGAGAACCCGGGGCTGCTGTTGCTCTGCTCCTGTTTCATCACCGGAATCAAAAAGGTCTGTTTCTGGACCATCCCCATCCTGGTCATCCTGGGTATCGGATGGTTCTCCATCACCGGTATCCTCATCACGAGTCCCTTGTTCTTCCTCTCCTCCGCCTTCATCCTCGTCTTGATCATCCTCAGAGGGCTCATCCTCTTGTTCCTGTTGAGTCGTATCCCCAAAAAACGGGGCCGTGGACTGAAAATATTCCAACTCCCCAGGGTTCAAAGGACGAGGCGCTTCAATGGGCTGATTCTCAAAAAAGTCGATCACCCGTTCCGGACTGCTGATGAATTGAATATTGCCGAATCGATCCTGGATCACCAGCATCTTCCCTTCGCCAATATCCTCTGTCCCGTGCCTCTCGGTCAGATCGTTGACCTCGCTGACCACCGTGGTCCCACGAATGCCGATCAAGGCCTGGGGGGATTTGAGCTTGAAATTGTCCGGATTCTGCTCCGCGATTTCTCCGGTCATCGTCCTGAAAACTCCGGTGCCCAACTCCAAGAGCAAACTTGAATTCGACGGCGTTTCAGGATCATAGACATAGCTGTCCAGATCAACCCGGCTGTTGGCACCCTGGGACAGCCTGGTATCGTCCAGAAAACGGACCTCCAGGGTACTGGCGTCGCTGGTTATCAGGGTCTCTCCCTGATACACAGCATCCCCAGACTCCAGGGTCCTGACGCCGTCCTCGGACACAGCTTCGGCCGTTCCCCTGACAGCGACAACCTCGCCGATGGATTTGGTTGAACCGGATGTCTCAGGCATGCATCAAGCCCTCATTTAAGATATATGAAAAGAAAGGTATAAACTTCAAAACACATTAACGGGCATTCTCATTTGACCGTATTGTTGGTCAAGTTTGCGTCTCTTTTTGATTATTCCAGTGTCGAAAACCGGCACTTCATTGGACGAGCAATGGCGGCCTTGAACAGGCCCAAGTCGAAACCGAAATCGATGGATATGGCAACATGAGTGCTTCCCTCAAGGATTCATCAAATCGGAAAACAGTCCCAGGCGCAGGTTGCCCATGGCGAATAAGAGGGTGTAGGCCGCGATCTTGGTATCCTTCTGGGCTGAGACCGAACTGCTCAGGGCGTTGATGTAGTTCACCTCGCCGTTCAGGACATCCAGAAGCGACCGGGTTCCCATTTTTCGTTCCCGTTTGGCCAGATCCAGAAACTCCCTGACAATGGCGGCCTGATCCACAAGCAGATCCGCATTCCGGCGCATGGTGAGCAGGTTGTTCCAGGAGTTGCGGACCTGTTCTTCCACGAGACGGCCGGCGTTTTGAAGCTGATTGTAGGCAGCCGACTTCGTTGATTCCGCGGCCTGGACTGCAGCCAGATCTCCGCCGCCTCGAAACAGATTATACCTGAAACGGACTCCGGCTCTGAGTTCGTTCCTGTAGCCTTCAATGCCCTCATCGTTTTCTTTGGACCGGGCCTCGGCAAACAGGCTCAGCTTTGGGTAGAAAGCGGATTTATTGATCAGAATGTCCTTATCCGCTATGCTCACATCAAACCGGGTCGTCTCCAGCTCAGGGTTGCTCTCCATGGCAAACTCAACGGCCTCTGTCAATTTCTCGGGGATATGCTCCTCTGGAGAGGGAACCTGGGTGAAGGATTCAAGCTTCTCTGGAGTAGGACGGTAATAAAAAACTGCCTCAAAGCGGTTCAGGGCTCTTTCCAGCTCGCCCTCGCTCCTGACCCGCAGGGCCTTGGACCCGGCCAGCTGTGACTTGGCCTGCAGGACATCAGAGGACAGGCCGGCCCCCTTTTCCACCAGGGTCTCTTCAATACCGGTCAAATCCTTGATCCGCCGTTCGGAACGCTTAGCGTACTTGAGCCGCTCCCTGGCCCGCAGGAGATTGATATAGGCCAGGACCCCCTCCAGCATGATTTCCTGCCGGACGGACTCCAACCGGGTTTTGGCCTTGGCCAGCTGCAGGGCGGCCTTTCTGATGGCTCCGGTGGTGGCTCCGAAATCGGTGATGAGCTGGGAAAGCGTGATGCCGGCATCGAAGCGGTTGAAGACCGTGTTTTCCCCATACTCCTTTTCTACGTCTTCCCGGCCTCCATCCGCATCAACGTCCAGACTTGGATAGTATTGAGCCAGCGCCTGACGGGCCTGAGATTCAGCGCTTTGCACACGATCGGCAAACGATCGGATCTGTTCATGTTCTTCGAGCAACTGCCCCAAGTGCGCGTGCAGATCCTGTGCCTCAGCTGCTGACTGCCCCTGAGCCTGTAGGGTCCAAGGGGAAAGAAAAAAAAGAAGCACCAGCATTCCCAGAATAGACCGCTTTGATTTCATACACACCCCGCGAATTTAGTAGAGTTTGAACTTGAAATAGAATGTATTTGATACTATATAAACTGTCAAGCGAGAATTGCCACAATCTGGCGCTGAGTTGGGCGGTGCAAAGAAGAAGAAAAAAAAGAAGAAGAAAATGCCCGCGAATAGCGCGAATGGGCTGAATCTTCTTTTCTTATCCAGAGGGATCATGAAAAAGACCTTGAAAAAGCTCAAAAGCGTCCGCCCCCAGATCCTGATGACCGGACTGGGCGTGACCCTGTTCATGGCCGGACTGTTTGTCTTCAAGCCGCAGGCAATCCAGCTCCTGGAGTACAAGCTCTACGACGTCTTTCTGGAACAGGTGCACAGTACCGAGACGAGCGGCGTTCCGGTGATCGTGGACATCGACGATCAATCCCTCAAGCGCTTCGGGCAGTGGCCCTGGCCCAGATACAGGATGGCCCTGCTCCTGGAAAAGATCCGGCGGGCCGGAGCCCTGGCCGTGGGACTGGACATCCTGTTCGCCGAACCGGACCGGACCTCGCCCAGAATCCTCAAGCAGGAGCTCAAACGGGATCTGGAGCTGGACATCGGGTTTTCCGGCCTGCCCCAGGGGCTTATGGATCACGACAGTCTCCTGGCCGGCATCCTCAGCCAGGGGCCCTATGTTTTGGGCTATTCCTTCAGCTTCCACCGGCCTCCAGGAACAGATCCGGCCAACCCGGACCTGCCCCCCTTATCCGCCGCTGTGGTCTCCGCCCCCAAGGCCGGGCCAATCAAGCACTTTCTCTTTCAGGCTGAAGACGTGGTCCCGCCCCTGCCGAACCTTTTGCAGAGCAGCCCCGGGGCCGGCTACATGAACACCCTGGCGGACAAGGACGGGGTCCTCAGGCGCACTCCCCTGTTCATCGCCTATGGGGATTCCATTTATCCCCAGCTAGGCCTGGCCACCCTGCTCCAGGCCTTTGCCGGGACCATCCCTGATCCGGTCATCAAGGTGACCCGCGGCGGGGTGGAGTCCCTGAAGATCAAAAACACGATCATCCCCCTGCAGGCCAACGGAGCCCTGCTCCTGAATTACCGCGGCCCCAGCAACACCTTTTCCTATATTTCCGCGGCCGACATCCTTCAGGACCGCTCGGACCCGCAGCAGCTGCAGGGCAAGATCGTCTTCATCGGCACCTCAGCCAGCGGGCTCAAGGATATCCGGATCTCCCCGCTGGATCAGATCTACCCCGGGGTGGAGGCCCACGCCACCATCGTGGACAATATCCTGAGCCAGGACTTCATCTCCAGGCCGGACTGGACCCCGGGCCTGGAGCTGAGCAGCATCCTTGTCTTCGGCCTGCTGACCACCATCCTGATCGGGCTGTCCAGTCCCAGATTCACTCTGCCTGTGGCTCTTCTGGCCGGACTGGGGGCCTGGTTCGGCAGTCTCTGGTCCCTGGATCAGCTCAATATCTGGATTTCCCCGTCTTTCCCCCTCATCACCCTGATCGCCAATTTTTCCATGCTCAATCTTTTGAAATTCCGGCTTTCGGAAAAAGACAAGCGCTTTTTCCGCTCCGCCTTCAGCAAATACGTCTCCAAGGCCGTGGTGGACCAGTTGGCCGAATCCCCGGACAAGTTGAGCCTCAAAGGCGAAGAAAAGGAGATGAGCATCCTCTTTTCCGACATCCGGGGCTTCACTTCGATCTCAGAACAGCTCTCCCCGGTCCAGGTCACCCATCTTTTGAACGAGTACTTCACCCCGGTGACCCGGGTCATCACCAGCAACCAGGGCACCCTGGACAAATTCATCGGGGATGCGGTCATGGCCTTCTGGAACGCCCCTTTGGATGTCCCGGGTCACCGCAACCTCGCCATCCGCTCCGCCCTGGACATGCTCGGTGCGGTCCGGGAGCTCAATCAGAGCTTTCAGGAACAATTCGGCGTTCAGATAAAAATCGGCATCGGCCTGCATTGCGGGTTGTGCCGGGTGGGAAACATGGGCTCCAGCGACCTGTTCGACTACACCATCATCGGGGACAGCGTGAACCTGGCCTCAAGACTGGAGGGTCTGACCAAATTTTACGGGGTGGAGCTCATTGCCAGCGAAGACACCCTGCAGGACCCGTCCGAAGGGGTCCTGGTTCAGGACCTGGACCTGGTCCGAGTCAAGGGGAAACAACAGCCGGTCAGGATTTTCGCCGTGTATGGGGAAGACCACACGGACACATCCCCGACCAGGAAGGAACTCGAGCGCTACCATCAGGCCCTGCAGCGCTACCGGGAGCAGGATTTTGATCTGGCCCTGCAGCAATTCAAAGAGCTCGCTGAAGAAAACAGCCGGCGGAAAATCTACACCCTGTATCAGAGCCGCTGCTCACTCTTTTGCGAGGAGCCGCCTGGAGCAGATTGGGACGGGGTCTTCATCCACGAGAGCAAATAAACCCTCACAGAAAGACCGGAGGTAAGTGAAATTCAGACAGCCACCCGGAGGACTTCTTCCAGGGTGGTCAGCCCCTGTTTGACCTTCTCAAACCCGTCATCCAGAAGTCCCTTGATCCCCTTTTGCCGCACCGTCTGGCGAATAGCATCCGTCTCACTCCCCAGGCGCAGGGCCTCCTGAAAATCCTGATCAAAGGGCAGCATTTCAAAGATGGCGGATCGGCCGTAGTAACCTGTCCTGCGGCAGTGCTCACAACCGGCCCCGTACCAGAGGGTCAAAGACTGTTTCGTGCCGATAGCCTCCCGGGCCATTCCCCTGTTCTGCAGTTCAGCAGCATCCACGCTGTAGCCTGTTTTGCAGTACGGGCAGATGTTGCGGACCAGGCGCTGGGCCACGATGCCCACCAGGGTGGCGTTCACAAGATAGGATTCAAGGCCGAGTTCCAGAAGGCGGGTCAGGGTGGAGGCACAGTCATTGGTGTGCAGGGTGGACAACACGAGATGTCCGGTCAAAGCGGCCTGAATCGCCTGCTCCCCGGTTTCACGGTCCCGCATCTCGCCCACCATGATGATATCCGGACCCTGGCGCAGAATATGCCGCAGGGTCGAGGCAAAGGTGATCCCGACTTTGGGCTGAATCCCGATCTGATTGAAATCATCCACTACCATTTCAATGGGGTCTTCCACTGTCAGGACATTGATCCTGGGGTCTGCCTTGTGCTTGAGGGTAGAGTAGAGGGTCGTGGACTTGCCGCTTCCTGTCGGACCGGTGACCAGGATCAGGCCATGGGTCTTTTTCAGGAAACCGCGGTACTGCTCCAGCTGGGTTTCGGACATGCCGAGTTCATCCAGGCCTTTCAGGGTGGTGTCGCTGGACAAAAGCCTGAGCACCATCTTTTCGCCGAAGGCGACCGGGACCGTGGACACCCGGACGTCCGTGGGCTTGCCATCCAGGACCATCTGAAACCTGCCGTCCTGGGCCCTCCGTTTTTCAGCGATATCCAGGCGGCACTGGCTCTTGATCCTGCTGAGCATGGCCTGATGCACGCTGAGCGGCAAGCGGTACAGCGTATGCAAAATGCCGTCTATGCGGAAACGGACCGCAGTATCATCCCGTTTGGGCTCGACGTGAATATCGCTGGCCCGCTCCCTGAGGGCGGTCTGGAAAAGATAATCCACCGCCTTGATGATATGCTGGGTGGTCTGAACATGCTGATACTTACCGACATCAAGGCGCCCCTCCAGATTGCCGAGACTTGAATCAGCGCTGTACTCCTGTTCCGCCGACCGTATGGCCAGACAAAACTGAAAAAAATCAGCGATCAGCTTTTTAATCTCAGTCCTGGAGCCGATATACACAGTGTAGGGGAGGTGGACGACATGCTTCAGGTCCTCCCAGAGTTCAGGCTGGAAAGGATTGAAAACCAGGAGTTCCATGACCCCGTCGATCACCCGGAGCGGAACCAGCATGTGCTGCCTGGCGAAATTCTCAGAAATGGTCCTGGTACTGACCTCCAGATCCAGATCGAGATAATCCACACGCTTGTATTCCATGCCGAAATGCCGGGCAATAGACTTGAGCACGTTTTCCTCAGTCAAAATCCGGCTTCCTTCAGACCCCGGGGACTGTCGCTGCAGTTGCATCTGCACCAAGAAATCAAAACCCTGGGTCGTGATCAGACTGATCCCTTTTCGTTCAGCCGCTGCCTGAACCTGCCTGACCTGTTCTTCGGACAATTCTCCACATTTATACAGGATCGGGAGCAGGGTTTTTAAATTATAGGTGATAGATTTTTTTTGCCAAATAGGCGCCTGTGATTTCATAGGGCAGACTTCGGAACGAGATTACGACAATGAAAAATCCCTGTGTGACGCAGAAACAGTTTGAAATGAGGTAAGGCTTTATCAGCGTGTCTACTTTACTGCTTTCTTTTCTTGCCAATTTCCAATTTCAAATTTCCAATTACTCTCACAAGAACTGCACCTGTTTCGAAGTCACTCCTTTGGGTTGCGGGCGAAGCCGGAATCAGTCTTCAAGATCATGCATATGCCAGCCCGTTCTTCCGGACTGATAGTTTTGGATCGGCAGATTGGGCTGCTTCTCAGGCACAATGTTCCCGGGGCTGGTCTGCACTATGACTTCAGGTGGCCCTTTCGGTCCCATATGGATCGTGGGCGTCGGTCCCAAGCCTTTTCCCAAGGGCTTGGAATAGTCCACATAATTATCATTATCGTCATCAGCATCCCCGAAGACATCTTCCTTCCAGGGAGTCCCTGTTAAATAATACACAGCATAGAGATTGCTTTCGCCTTCGGCTTCACAGAGATCCGAACTTGGGGTATACGCGGTATAATTGACGATTCCGCCCAAGAGCGTGGATTGCCCCACCACCCGTTCAGAGGAGGCTAATTCTCTGAACCACCCGCTGGACGCTTCCTCTACAGTGTAGTCCTCCAACGCACTAAAGGTGTCGACCCCGGTATCCGGATAACAGCCCGACCCCCCGCCGGCACATTCCAAGCCCCCGCTGTTGGTGACCAGGATATCGCTGGCCTTGACCCACTTATTCGTATTCACGTTAGTATAATTGATGGTCATGGTGCTGAAATTATAGGCATTGGAATTGGTCTGTTTCGGTTCTTTGATGCCGAAGAAGTATTGCTGGGAACTGTCGGTTTTATCATCCGAGGTCAAGAATCGGCCGGTCCCGAAATAGACCCATACCTGCTGATCACTCCAGCCGATATTCGGCTCCCCGGTCACCGGAGCATCCGCATCCAGGAGTTCATGGATCCCCCATTTGCTTGGATCGTCCCAGTTGGCCGGATTGTTCTTGGCCTCGACCTTGAGCCGGTACACCCCGCCACCCCACGGGGCGCCGCTGCCGGAAATCAAACCGTAATATAAGATGTCCGTTTTGAAATCAAAATCATAGTCAACCGCCACAAACGGCGTGCTGATATAGGAATTATTGACCGAAATCTCGATCCGGCCGGGGCTGGTGCGGGAAGGCGCGCTGTCCGGGATTTTCAGTGACACGTTATTTTGAATGAGTTCGTTGAGAGGAATCACCGCCAATTTTGCCTTTTGGCTGCTGGCGGCGTCCGTGGAGGCGATGCTGTCTGCATCCGGGCCGGATCCGAAAATGAGAAACCATTTCTGCTGACCGGTCTGGCTCAAGGCCGGAACCACCGAAGGAATGGACAGGGTATAGCCAAGCTGCACCAGACTGTTGTCAGACGCATCATAGGTGACTTCGCCCAGCAGGACCGGTTCCTGCTCCGGATCGGTGACGTCGAATATCATATAGGAGGACATAAAGTCCCGGCCGTTCGCTTGCACATGTCCCCCGCCGAAACGCATGCCGCAGACCAGAATGGTCCCCCAGCCGTTGGGGTGGGTTGAATCATCATTGAAAATCTTCACATCGAATATCCTCGGCTTAGAGTCCACATAATACTGATGTTCGTAATCGCTGCGCGTCAAGCAGGCAAGATGCGGCTGGAGATTATACGGGATATAGCCCCACAACTCAGCTCCAAGGGCCGGACCGGAATTCCCGTAGACCCCGGTCGCTGGGTTGTAACTCCGGTAAAAAGTATCGTCGGCCCCGGAATAAAATCCACCGTTGACCGCATGGAGCATCCCGTCGTTGCCCCCGAAATAGAGCACGATGCGCCGATTGCTGTAGGCTTTCAAGAATTCAGTGTAGCTGCTGTCGCCCCAGTAGAGGTCATAATTTTCAGCGGGCCGTCCGCAGACCACAGGGGTGGAATGAATGATGTCCCCAAGCCTGGCATAGGTATCCACCCCGTTCTCCACCAGTTTGCGGCTCCGCATCCCGGACTGGTCTTGGCCCCGGATCCAGTTGACGACCTCTGCACTGCACCACTGGGTGGCGTTGGTGGCGTTCAAGGCTGTCGGCGTGAACTGAAGGACCTCCCCGGTATTGTCAATGAGGGTATCATCAACCCGGCCGTCCAGGTCGTTGTCCACCCAGGTGAACAAAAAGCGCTGGTGACTGCTGGAAATATAGGGATAGCGATTGTAGGCCGGCGCAAGGGAACCGCTATTCAACCATTCGGCGGCGGACCACAAATACTTGATCTCTTCCAGATCAACCGTCGATCCTGCGCAACTCCCATTCACAACCTCCCCGCCAATACAGGCCATGGTTCGCCCATCGGAATCACTGTAGTAGAGATTCACTTCCTGATCGTTGCTGTCGCGGCCCTGATTGCCATTACTGTCCTCATACAATTGTCCGTCCATGGACAAAAGATAGGCGTGGACATCGCCGGCCCAGAGGGCTTCATTGCCGATTTCATCATACTTGCGGGGCCAGAAAACAGCCTGATACAAAGCCCCTTCCCCGGAGCGGGTCGCGGTGACCACCGAGGCAGCGGAACCAGCCGACACCCGGCTGAGAATGTCGGAAAAGGCCAGATTAATTTTGCTTTCGAGCTCAAGAGGATTTTGCACATAAAAATAGGTATCAGGTACCCCGTCTTGATCATCGTCCCATTCATTGTCCAGATCTGGGATAGCGTTCTCGTTATTGTCCCGGAATCCCCCCCATTTCGCGGCATACCAGAGGGGATCCTCCAGAAGGGTTGCGGCTGAGGTCTCCCCCGGAGTGAAGATCCGGGTCTGGGTCAAGGGCAGGGCGTCCCCTGTGTTCGGGGTATCCAGGAAATAATCCGGATCGCTTCCGGCCCCGGTGTCGGCGTCCCGCACGTCCAGATAAATCCCGTCCGTGGTGGTTCCGGAGATGATATACCCCAGATGCTGGACAATGGAACCATCGGCATAGCTCGAAGTCAAGGTCACTTCAACCTGCTCGCCAAGTGTGGCGTTGCTCACAGGATCACCACTTGCATCCACAACCTGGTATTCGTATTCCACCACAGCATCCATGTCATGATCCGCGCCCTGCTCCACGTCCTCATAATTGATCCGGAAACGACCCGAAGTTTCAGTGACGCTTTCCACAAAAAAATCCACAATGGTGTTTGTGGGCTGGAAATCTCCTTCAGCCGAAGAAATACCTGAGCCACTGATTGACTTGGCAAAGGGGACCAGGGTGATGGTCCCGTTGCCCACGCTGATCTCGATCTTCGGCAGAGGCGAGGCCAGGCCCACACAATAGGTGTTTACGTTCTGCTCGCCCTGGGCCGTGGCATGCATATCCTGGACCTGTCCGTAGTGGGCCACTGCCGCTGAATAATAGCTGCCCTCCTTGGTCGGTTCTTCCGGACAGAGCCCCCGGATCTGTCCGAAACCTGAGCTCAGGGTCTTGGCGGTGCAGGCCCCGTCGTACTCCGATCCTTCCTGGCCGATAAAAAACGCATCCCCGGTTTTGCCCTCCGCGTCGGCAATGGTGTCGGCCAGGGCATCCACATTCAGGGCTGCATCCGCCCCGCCCAGGGTCTCGGCGGACATGAAACCGAAATAGCTGCCCGGGAGCTGATCCGAATCATAGGTGGGATTGATGTCGCTCAAGACGAGCATGATAGGCTTGGAGCAGTAATCATAGCCGGTACTTGCATCATAGGGATCGTCCCAGACGGCCTTGGGCAGGCCGAGTTCATTGTCGTCCAGGCCTGAATCCCCGGAATTGTAATCAAAAGCCGCGGTGGGACTTCCGGCCCCGGAAAAGTAGCGCAGGGTCTCGTACATCATCTCCCCAATCGGATTGCCCCACATCCGGCACTCGCCCTCGTCCAGAGCACTCGTGGTGATCCAGCCGCAGTCGGTGTCATAGGCATAACTGCCATAGGAAAAATCAATGATCCGGAACCGGTCGATGGTCTTGATGATCCCTTGAACACTGGAATCATCCAAATAGGTGAACTCGCCGGTATCAGCATCGATTTCATCGGTGATGGAGCTGACGGCTTTTCTGAGCACCCCGCCCGAGGTGTTCTTGGCATAGGATCCGGTCAACAGGCCGAAGTACATCCGGTCGGACTCGCCATGGCGCTGCAGCAGACCCACCGGCTTATAATTCCCGTCCGGATATTCCTTGGCCCCGTCCTCTATGCCCACCGAGGCATCACAGACCTTGACCCGGACCTCATAATCGGTGAGGGTGGCTGTTTCCGGCACCGCCTCCACCAATTCAAAGAACTCGATCTCCGCGATGCTCACTCCGTCCGCTTCCAGGGCGCTGTCCGTGATATCCAGGCGATAATAGACATAGCTGTCTGAAGTGCTGCAGGCAAAACTCTCTGCACTCCCGGGTGTGAGCCCGGCGCTGCTCCTCGAATCCACGCTGTACCAGACCGATCCGTCGTTCGAGCCCTTGAGATCCCAGTCCTCCGGAGCGTCCGCATCCGCGTTGATGGTATAGGACAACACTTCCACAGCCGAATCAAACTGAAACTGGATCCAGACGGAAGAGCTGCCGCTCCCGGGTTCATCCGGATGGGTCCAGGAGGTCCCATCCGCATCGTCAAAGGCCAGGTCCGGAGCCGGCTCCCCGCCCCCGCCGTAGGTGATTGTGGCCTCGTCAAATTTGCATTCGCTGAGCTTGTTGTTCTTGTGCGAGGTCACGAAAATCCCGATGTCCTGGCTCGACTGGGCGCTGGACAAGGTAATGGATTTGTGCTCGGTCCAATTTTCCCCATCATCGCCGTAATAGCCTGTGAAGGTCGTCCCCTCTTTGGTCAGCCGGACCCAGGCCGGCAGGCTCACTGAGCCGCTGTTGTCGTTTCCGTTCAAATAGCCATTGTCATTGCTGTCCCACTGCATGGCATAGCCGTTGTCCGGGGTCACGGCCATCATGCAATACCCG
Organism: uncultured Desulfohalobiaceae bacterium; assembly: GCA_964621385.1. Classification (GTDB taxonomy): domain Bacteria; phylum Desulfobacterota; class Desulfovibrionia; order Desulfovibrionales; family Desulfothermaceae; genus JAABTT01. The sequence continues at coordinate 16,605 of CAZUMF010000005.1, read as the reverse complement.
CTCGAACTCCCGGCCTGGGTCATGTCGTTCCGGATCATGATCCCGGTCTTGCCCCAGCCGTCCTGCTCTTCCTGCTGGGTAATCTTCAGTTTCATATCCAGGCTGCCGTTGACATCATCGAGATACAGGCAGGCGAATTCATCATAGGAGGTCCAGACATCCCGGCCTCCGGCATCGATGACCAGCTCGCTGCCACTCTGCCAGTAGTCCGTATGGTTATCCTCGTCGTGATCCACCCATTGCAGCACAGCAGGCACCCCGGAGTCAAAATCCGAACTCAGCGTGCTTTCCCCACCGCCTTCAGCCACGGCCTTGTCACTCGCGCTGCCGCCATCCCCGCCCCCCGTGAGATCGGCCATGGTCTCCAGATCCCCTTTGCCGGTGTTGTCGGTCACGGCAGGGCCGCTGGCTCCGTCCAGGGCCTTGCTTCCGGCCACCGGGCGTTCAATGGCCACCCATTCCCAGATGCGGTAGATACTGTTTTCCAGAACCCGGAGCAGGGGGGCATAATTGGAATCGGCAAAATCATGGTGCGAGGTATTGGCAAACAAGTGCCGGGTATTGCCCTCAGGCAGATCCAAAGGGGTATAGTCCCGGATATCGTAGCCGTCATGGGCCACGCCGGCATATTCCTTACCCCAGGAATGGGCGTCTTGGGGGATGTAGGCCCGCTCCAGGACGGTCTCGCTTGAAGTATCCGTGGAGCGGTACCCGCCGTAGAGGACCTTGCGCAGGGTGTCCATGCGGGACATGGAAAGATAGTTCAAAAAATCTCCGCTCCAGTAATTATTGGCACCTGAAGGGCATTGCTTGTTGCTGGTCTCCCCCATTGGATTGAAGCGCTTGTTGGAACTGTCATAGGCATAGTATTTATAGGAATCAAAATACCCGTAGTAATCAATGGAGGGATCATAGCCGATGTCCAGATCACCGTCTCCATCCAAATCAGAGGCGTCATTATAGGCTTCATAATACAACTTATGGTTCCGGCCCATAACCAGCATGACCAGGGGGGGGGCCGAGCGGGTCAAAAACGGCGGCTCCAGTTGATACGCAGAACAGGATCCGTTCACGCTGACCTGGGCCTGGGCCGGCCCGGGCCGGCTCAGAGAGCAGACACCAAGCAGGCACACAAAACATATCAGGGTCATGTGTTTCATCTCAAGACCTTTTTGCCTGAAATATACTGCTCTAACGTACCTTTTTCAGAATTCTGTCGTTGAAGTCGAACGACAATCAGTCTTTGTCTCAAAAACCAAAATTGGATCAGTATACTTATTTCAGACTTCGTATCTACATTACGTCTTTGAACCTTAACGATTTAAAATAATTGATAATAGCTGAAATGTTCTTAAAATTGGACATTCTTTTGGTTTCTGGTGTCAGGTTTCTGGTGTCAGGAAAAGAAAGATAAAGCTATATCAAGGTGTTAATCTCTGACACCCGACACCTGAAACCTGAAAAAGAGGCAAGTAATATCACAAAATGTCCAAAAAATCTTTCAAATTTACGCTTACTGTAAAGAGCTCTGTATTTATTTCTTAATAGTTCAGAAATTGGGTGCTGAATGAAATGATCATACTTTCTATACTTTCAGGCCTCTACTCCCAAACAATGATTTTCAAGATTGTTCCTTCATGGACCCGGATGGAGACCTCCTGGCCGAAATGGAGATCCCGGACGGCAATTTTCTCTTCATCATAGGCCCCGGGTCGTCGTTCAAAGCGTTTATAGACCGGTGCTTCGGTAGCGATGTGATAGGTCTCATCATTCACTTGAATGGAATACCCGTCTTGTTCCAGCCGCGGACTCTGCGTGATGGTTCCCTTGACCCAGATCCCGGCAGCCTCGGAAAGGACAAAGCTGCATCCCAGCAGCAGTCCGACCCAGCCCAGAATTCGCATCGATTTTCTGTGCATGTTTATCTCCCAGTATAGCGATAGACTTCACTCACTTTCTGTCGAGCGTTTTCCACACGGCTGCCACCCTCGGATTCCAGAGTATACAATATGCTCACCCCGCCTCCGGAACCGGCACCTTTGCCCACACCTTCATATCCAGCGGCAATCACGATGGAACCGCCCTCAGTCATCTGCTGGCCGAGATAGCGTACTGTACAGTTGGCCAACAATTTGCTATTCAATAAAAACTCAACAGTCCCGTTGTCCAAAAACAAAGTGCTCCCTGGATTCCGGATCGTATAATTAGCGCTTTGAATTGTGGCATTGTACGATGCCCCGGCATCATCCCCGCGGGAATCAATGGCATAGGCAATCATCTCTTCCGTGGCTTCTATACAGGACTCCGCCCAATTGAAGGCATCGGTCTGCAATTTGAGATTTTTGGAAATCCCTAAATCCATGAAGACTTCAGAGCTCAATCCGGCGATGAGCACGCTCAGCACCAAAAGCACAACAACGGCTAAAACCAGGGCCACTCCCTGCTCTGCCTTTTGGGAACCACGGGGCATTCCCTGGGTTTCCCTCGGGACTTCAGGCCATGACATCACGAATACCTGTTCCCCATCTACTCGTAAAATTGTAGATTTTGGATTTTCGATTTTTAAGAGATGTTATATCTTCAATCTTCAATTGTATTCAATCAACCGCCGATCACCACTTTTTTGAGTTCCACGGTATGCGAACCAAAATGCGTCCAGTCCACCTCGATCGCCAGTTCCCAGACCGTCAAGCCGCCTGGAACCATCTGCCCACCGTTGGTGATGTCCCCGGTCAAGGAGTAGCTAATGCCTTCCACTGCCTGGCTGCTCGTACTGCTGGTGGAATTGTGCAATTTGCTCCAGTCCTGAACTTCAGCGCTTTTCTCCTCCAGCCAGCTCCGGGCCAGTTCCACAGCCGTATTCAGATGACTGCTGGTAGTCCTGGCCTTGAGATTCTGATTCTGGGAGGATACCCAGGCCAAAATGCCTATGGAGAGAATGGTCACCGCCATGAGCACTTCAATAAGCGTGAAACCGGATCCGGCTTTCCATCGTCTCAATTGCGCAGCCATACCCTTCCCTGGAAAAGTTTCCGATGATAATGATCCTGAAAAGGCCCCACCGTCTGTCCGGCCAGCGTATAGCTCTTGGTATCGGTATAATCCGGATCAACCCGCTCGCTTTTCATCAAAAGAAAATACTGCACGCCCCGAATACTTTCCGGATCTGCGGGATTATCCACCCATGTACTTCCATCCGTGGTATATTGGAGTTGAAGGACCTGGACATGCTCGGCGATCTTCCAGTAATCCTCTTTGTTCGAAAGAGACGAATACACAAAATTTTGAAAATACAACACGTCATCCACAACTTTAACCCTGACCGGCACCACCATGTACACAGCAGCCTCATCCTCCAAGGTATCGATGTTTTGGGAAAAATCATACGGATCACTCGCATCTGTCACTCGATACACCCTATTTCCTTGGATATCCGGTGCAAAAGCCAGATAATTATGAAATCGATCTGAATTCGTGTTAATCGAAGGGCTCCCGATGTTTTTAAAGTTTACCGGACTGTTTGGATGGGACCCATCCACCTCCGCAACCTTGCGAAAGCCGTAAACAACCACCACTGCATCAGAATTCGTCCCATTGACCGATGTATTCTGCACATCCCAGAGAACCGAATCAATGCTCACCGAACTCCCGTCAGGATCGTCTCCACTCATGCTGTCGCCTTTACTGAAGGAATCCTTACACCCGAAACCGGCATGCCGGAAAATAAAATTGAGACGATCCATCGCCACCCGGCCGTTGAGTTGCAGGTCGATGATTTCCTCCTCTGCAGCAATGTGTCGATTCTGCTGAAAAAAAAGCAGATAAATCCCGGAAAGGATGATCGAAAAACAGGCCAAGGCCACCATGAGTTCGACGATTGTCAAGCCTGATGCGTGTTTGTTTGTCGAGGAAACATCGTGAGACATAGAAACCGTATATCCAACTGGGGGAGATTCATTGCATCCACTGGAGAATCATGGCCCAACCTACTGAATTTCCACCTTGCCCACCCCGCTGACACGCACCGTGTAGGAATCCCCATCCCGAGCTCGAATGGTGAAATTCGAATTGGAAGCCGTGCCCAAGGGTTTGAAGGTAATACTTAAATTATTCGTCTGTAAATCCAACTCCCGATCCAAGCGCTTGGCAAACAAGACCCGCCCGAGGTCATTGGTGGCGTTATAGGCATCGTTTGCAGTATCGAACTGCATTGTCACATCGGCGTTTCGCTTAATCGCTTCCGCCCGGGCGGACATGAGCGCCGTTTTGAGTTCATAGGCGGCCGATTTGAGCTGGAGGTTTTGAAAATTCAAAAAAGAGATCCCGATGCCTGACATAATGCTGATAATGGCCACAACGATCAACAATTCAATCAGGGTCAACCCCGTCTGCTGTGAGCCGAGGTCACGATGCTTACTCATATCCACGACACACCTTCATCTTCGTCTCTCACATAGTAAAGACAATTGCACCCAAAAAGTGATGGGCCATATGAGTAAGTGTATCAAATCCCAATCCAAAAGCAAATATAAAATCAAAGGCCTTGAACCGACAAATGAACGAATCATCAGCCGTGGAGGGCTGAGCCTCTTTGGGAACTACGGCGTTTGATCCTGAGCTTTCGATCCCTAAATGAACATCAAAGTCACCGTCTGCACTCATCGGACAGTGCATCTTTTCAGGACGGTACGTTTTATACTGCGGGGGTAGACAGATTCACTGACTGCGCTTGCCTGACAGGCAAACCAGTTCTAAGGGCGCAGATCAGTACTGGACGGTGGGTAGAGTTCAGGAGCTTATCGTTGAATGCGTATCAGCAGGGCGGATACGGTGCTGTTGCCTTCACGGCCTCCCAGTTCCCCTTTGCCCTCAGCCTTCAAATTCGCTCGGAAAAAATTTGAATACCCCTGCCAGTTGATCATCCAGCCGGGGAGAGGCCGGGTATCGTAGCCTTCCCAGGTGACCGTAGCCATGGACTTTTCCATTGTGGTTCCGGGCTCCGCAATCTTTGTTTTCATGTAATCCGGAAGACTGGAGAGCGCGATCCCTTGCTGGGTGGGATCGTCGTTGGCCGGACCGAACCTGGCCTGGGCCTTGACCCAGCCGATGGATCGCTGACAGGCTCCATCCGCCAACTGGAATGACTTTTCATAATCCCTGAGTCCCGCGGCTACTTTAACTCCTGTCAAGCTCTGGCTCAAGAGGCCGGCTCCAAGCCCGGTCAGCATCACCAAGAAAATCAGAGCCATGACCAAGACCATTCCACATTGATTGAAATCATTCACCTTGGCTTCTCCGATACCGGCTAAAACAAAAAATTTCTGGGGCACAGGCTGATCGAATAAACACGAAAATGCAGACTCGGATCATAATCCTGGCCGTTCCAGCTTGGACCATTTTCAACTCCTAGGACCGTGTTCGGCCCAATGACGTCCGGCCAAGCCCTGAATCCAACCACGATACTTACCCGGATCAGGGCAATTTTTTCAGGCTCAAAAGGAGACATTTCTTTATCATTATTCGGGTCATTAGTGGAGTCACCATCGCAATACCAATTGTTGTTTTTGTCCTGGTAAGCTATCTGCAAATCGTAAACATGAGAAGCGAAAGCTGTTCGTCCTCCTAAATTTCGATCACTTCTCATGAGTTTATGAGTGGCCTGATCCACAAAATAGTAGAGAGCGGGGGTGACAAACGATCCAGCAACAGGCTGATCCAAGTTCAAAGTAGTGCCACTGAGAGTTGAAATTATTGCATATTTATCATTGCCATCATCAGTAAGAATACATTGCCAAATATCTCCTTGAAATTCATTCACAGTTGAATTCTTATCAAGATTTACTGTATCCAGCTCTATTTGATCGGTTCCGCTACCCGAAACGATTTTCGCCTGAGCATATGAACCGGCAAGCAGCAAGTCCTCATCATCAAGAAAAAATCTATAATCACTGATAAATAACTCATCTGATGAATTGGTAGCTGCACCATCGTGAATATACAGCCCTAAACTTTTCTCAACGCCATAACCCGCATGCAAAAGATCCCTCTTGATCATAACCAGAACAGATTCACTCGTTGCCTGTATCTCCTGTATATCGCCCTGCCTGTAGTAGGAGGAATGCTGTGCACTGAATGTGGCATAGATCGCGCTCATAGCCAACCCCATAATCACCAGGGTCACCAGCAATTCGACAAGCGTAAAGCCATGTATACTTCTCTCTGTTAAAAATTTATTTTTCATAAAAAATTACAATTTAACACTAATATAAATCTGCTATCAAAGTACCAATTCTTACTTTTTTTCTTTCGTTATCACAGTTTACAGGAGCTAAATTACCGTTATTCCAACATATAGTCACAATTACTCTTTTCGCTACTCCATGGTTCGCATCTGTTGCATTATATTCCAATCGATACATTCTATTACGATTATCAGAAAAAGATGTACTTTCAAACAAATTTGGAACGTTATCATAACCTTTCTGTTTTTCTATTTCAAGCCTTTGTGCAGCATTGCTGACGGCAATGGACATTCGATCACTTATTGCATCGTATCGATACACGGTACTGTGCATTTCCCAGGCAGCAAGAATTCCGATAGACAGAATACTCAAAGCCATCATCGCCTCAATCAAGGTGAATCCATGAAATCGGTTCGATCTACTCAATGTGAATTCTCCCAAGTGGAGTAATACTCAATTCTTGTGTTTTTGCGTTTTTAACTAACGAGATCGTTTCGTCGGCCGTCCCCATCATAGGAAAACCCCGATTACCGAAACGGACTTTAGACGGGCCATCAGTATCCGATCTCGTGACACTGGCATAGTCTTGACTGAAAAGGCGTCTAACGAAAACCTCACCTGCAGAACAGGTTTCACTTCCATCTGAATCTTTACACAAGACATAATCATAGGTTGTTCCGTTAAGAGACAGATTGAACTCGAGGATATGCTCAATACCGGTTTCAATGGCTTTGACTCGTATCAAGGAAAAATCTGCATACAGATTACGGGCTGCGGAGTTTACCACGGCTTGATCTCGTGTTTGAAAATAATTGGGTATGGTGAAGGCCGACAACATGCCAATAATCACCAAGACCATCAAGGACTCGATCAATGTGAGGCCCGGACTACCCTGCTGACTGTTCAATCAGACCTCCTCACTCCTCTTTCCATCCCTTGAGATAATTGGGTTCCTCGGGAAGTTTCACCGGAATCTTGTGAATCTTGGCGTCTCCAGTCTGAACCAGGACATTTTCCCCGGTAGAGTCGAGAACCGGTCTGGAGGGAATTTGAGAAGTTTTCAGTCGGCCACGGTAGACCGTAGCGCTTTGCTCCGAACCGGCGTCCTGCCACTGACTTCCAGCAAGATAGTCAACAGTCAGGCCTGAACGTTCGAGGGGGTTCTCCTGAAGTGGCCGGCAGAGATAATCCTGAACATAGATAAAAGACATTCCGGAATTGCTGCAGGGATCATTATAGGGAACAAAAGTTGTAAAAAAAACAAGCCCCCCGGCGACCAATGCCGAATCAAGGACCCGTTCACCAGGAATGGTAAAATCCAAAACGCAATCCCAGCAGGAAGAAGAACAGCCCTGGTCTGTACACGGAAAATTTCCATAACAGCAATCAGGAATCGTGCCTGCATCTTCTGCGGTACAATCCCGGATCCAGGTGCATCCCTGGAGATAACCGGTCTGAGCACAGGGATATTCAACATTGAAGGAAAAACCGGTTCCTTCCAAATCAGAATCACCGATTGATGGCGACCAGTTCGCGGTTGCCAGGGAATCTACTGTGAAGGAATAAAAGGACATTTTGGCTGTATCCGAGCGATCGTTATTCCCGGCAGAGACATCATCATACTTTCCGGTACCAAGATACACCCTCAGGTTGTAATCCGGATCAAAGGCCGCGACAGGAATTGAAGTCACTGGTTGCAGATCGGAACGGAATTCATTGGTGGAATTGGTGGTGGCTGTGGCGTTTTTGGTTTTCCTGACATCCAATTGAAACCCTTTGGGTTGATTGAATTGCGATCCAAAGCGCATTTTCAGACTGTAGACATTGCCATTCAGGTCTCCGCTCAAGAGATGGTCAACGTATCCGTCTGATCCAATTGCACCGTTTTGATCCCAGATATCCAAAACAAGGGGAGAGGTCATGGCAAAGGGGATGGTATTGTTGCCGGACTGCGGCAGCTCGGTCCAGGAGGCATAGTGGTCTTTCACCCTGGGCCAGATATATTGGAAAATGTCCACCCCGTTTTCAATGTCTATGGCCATGATCGACGGCTTCAGGCTTTCCTGCAGGCTTGCATCGCCGGTCCCAAAAATCCGGATCCCAACAGGGATGAAGGCAAAGTACTCGCTCAGTTCTAAATCACCCCAGTTCGAAATCGTCAGATCTCCCTTGGAGGTGACGGAGGAGTCGGTTGCGCTGACCGGAACCGAGGCCTTGAAAGTAACCCCGTCACTGTCCAGACGGCCAACATAGGGTACTGTCCAGGAAGCAGACCAGTTTTTGACATCGCTATAGGTGCTCAGATTCAAGAAAGGATATGAATAGTTCCCGCTATCGTAAAAGACCATATTTCTCAAAATGGGATATTCCCAGAGTATAATGGGATTTTTGGGATCTGTGACATCCAGAGCAAAGTAAAGATCTCCCCCGCCTCGTTCACCTCCAATTAGAACGGTGCGCCATTCTCGATCAGTATCATTGTCATGATCAATTTTCACATCCCAGACCTGCGGTGACAAATCCACCATTGTTTTGTGTTGGCAGCCAGTACTTCCATAACTGGGACGGGCCAACTCTTTGAGTTCGGAGAGCAGGTTGCTTGGAATATAGGCCCAAATTTCCTCGCCGATCACAATTCCGTCATCGTTGGGATCCTCTCCCCCTTCATGCACCCAGGCGCCGGTACCGTTTTTTTCTCCAGCATTAAAGGCATGGAGCATCCCGTCGTTCCCCCCGACATAGACTACTTTCATCCTGTCAGCCAGATTCACCCTGTAATCGAAGAAACACGCGTTTCCTGTGACGCCATCGCAACTATCCAGGGCAACAGTATTGGGTACGGAGGCCAGAGAAGGCTGACCCACAACCACAGGAGTGGAATAGACAATATCGCCCAGAATCCAGTTCTGTCTGTTTCTGGCCGAACTTCCATCAAAGGAGGTATCGCCTCTGATCCACCAGAGAAGATCCTTGGCGTCCTGAAGATCGACGGTCCCGTTTTGATTGAAATCGATATCGTTCTCGAGCAGGGAGAGGTTGTCGACCATGGTCTGATCCGTCGGATCCAGGGATACCTTCACACCGTCAATGGCGGTGTAAATATCCCGGGCTGTGTAATCCGGGAGATAGGATTCCGCATCCCAGCAATGATCGTTATGCTCGGAGCAGAATTGATCCGGATGGACATTGAAACTGTAAATCAGGCCCTCACATTGGTTCCCGTTCCAGATCCCGCCGGCTGACTCGCAAGCATCTTGATTCTGAAGTTCAGTTTCACCTGAGGCGTCATAAGGCCAGTAATTTTCAAAATGTCCCTGCCAGAGCATCGTGCTTGGGTCCGACAGGTCATAGCTTTTGAAAGCACCCCGCAGAACCAGATCCTCACCTTTGATCTCCTGCGTGACCGTTGCCACAGATCCGGCACTTCCGGCGCGTTCCTGTATGGTACTAAACGTATTCTTCAGCTTGGAGTACAACTCGTTGGGATCGGAAATCGAGAAAAAATTGTCCGGATCCCCATCCTGATCCAAGTCCCATTCGTCCTGTCGACTCGGTCCCTCTGTTTCATCCTTTTCAAAATATCCGCCGTATTTGGCAATATCAGACAACAAAGTGGTACCGTTGACTCCCCCCAGGGCAAAAACCGTATAGAAATCAATGTTTTGGATATCATCCATATCCAAGTTGATATCCTTGGTATGGGCCCAATAGGCAACACCTTTGGCGTAATTGGTGCCGCTGAAGGCCAGTTCCGCCTGGTAATCAGAAGTATTCAGATAGTTGGAAATATTGAAACTGTAAGGAGTCGCGCTGACAGGAGATTGTCCCTTTGCCCCAGGAGAAAAGGAGGTGCCGGGGAGATTCTTATCAAAGGTTGAGCCCCCGTCGGAAAGAAACAAAATCGAATTTTTCTGACACCAGTCAGAAATTGGGCTGGTATAACTCAAGCTTGAGGTATAGGCGGAGTCGGTCCCCCCGAAGTATCTGCTCCCTTCGTATAACATCTCGGCTATGGGGGTCCAGCTGTAGGCCTCCAGGGCATTGAACTGAGAGATGATTGACGGGTTGTCTTCCTGAACCGAGGAGAGCATTGCAGCCCCATCTGCATCCCCATTTTCATAAAAATAATAATCATCTTCAGTCGTGGTCAGTTCAAAATCACTTCCATAGTCTTGAAAGGCCATCAAACCGAGATTCATATTGTTTTTGAATTCGTGCAACAGACCACTGGGCGCCTGATCCTGGACTTTTCTGGTATAAAGCACTGCAAAGGGATCACCGAGCTGCCCCACCAGTCCTGAATCAATCAGAATCGAGGGGATATTGCCAAATGTTCCGGTATTGGCCAGGTCTGTTGATGGGTCGACAACCTCAGGGACATCAAGGACATTACAGTAGCTATGATATCGATCTTCGAGGCACGCATCATCGCCCCAACTTCCATCTGACTCGTCATAGCAGGCACCGATATACTGATCGCTGCAGACATAGGCGGAGTGACTGGGATCCAGCTCTGCCCACTGGATACTCCCGGAGCTGTCGGCAATGTCTGCATAAACATTTTGACATTGGTTCTTTATTCTAGAGATATCTCCCTGTCCCAAACCGCTATCGATAGCCCAGCAGGTCTGCATGGAATGATTAAACGCGGCCAGGGCATTTGATTTATTACTAGCCCCGACACAGTCTGCGGTGTTCTTACTAAGCTGGCCAAGGTTCGGGTTGTATGACTGCACTTCATCCATAGCCTGAAAACAGGCGTCCATGGAAAAATCACCGGATGTGTTGTCATAAACTTCAATTCGGGTGGTGCCACCCACAAATAAATTGTCAAACCCCTGCCCCTTGGGAGTGCTTCCCAATACTCCGAAAACAAATCCGGAGCCTGGGATTTCCTTGACAAAGCGCCGACCGGCACACCCTCTGGATTGACCGACGAGGGTGGAATTCGAGCTTTCATACTTTCCGCCGGTCAGAGACTTTTTTATCAAATCCAGCTTAGACATGCACAGCCAGTTCAAGAAATTTCCAATGAAGTAAAAGAACTTGTCATTTTTCTGAACACAGAAGGTATCGGTTGTCCCGGTATTGTCACAGGCTGAAGCGGTGGGCAGACTATCCACCTCCTCAAAGGCGGTGGAGGTCTGCGAATTGGCATCATACGTTGACTTGTAGATCACATCGTTTTCAAAGTACCCATAGTAGATATCCGAGGCATTATAGCTGGTATCGTAACAGTAATCCTCTTCTCCGGCATGATAGGCCAGATCATACATGCTTCCAGAATTATCGAAACCAATCAGCAAGTTCGGTTTGGGACTGATGGAAACAAAAGCAGGGATGCTGCAGTCCCCGGCAAACGCAAGTGAGGTAAAGAGTGCCAGGACAATTCCCAAAACCAGGAGGAAATAAAATATTCTCATGCTGGAAATCCTCTCGGATATACAAGAACGAAAAAAAAGAAGAATGTTTTTTCCTGTCCATTCATAGGAATAGCCGACCCGCTGTCTATTTTATTGACCAAATTTCCCCCCGACAATCATACTCCTTGAAATGATGCGTTTCGATATCCCACGGCACCTCCAAAAACGAAAACCCATTTTTTGGGGGGCACCCAAAAAAGGGGTTTGTTTTCAAATTTTACCTGGGAACCCGACAACCAAACCGGCACAATTGCGCGGGGTTGGGTCTTGGCTTTGTCATACTTTTTGCGTATGTCTGTCCACCATACTATGAATTATGATGAACAGAGCCCCATCCTTTCGAATGGTTTACCTTTTGCAAATCTTTTTTTTAAGTATGCCCGAACCAAGAGCAATGTCAAGGTTTTTTTTTGAAGAAAAAATCATTTATTTTAGAGCATTAAAAGATGAACACCGAATCCTGCCCGATCGCTCAGGAGACATTCAGAAGCATCATGGCCGCGATCTCCTTGAGCAGCTTGGCCGCGACCATTGCCGTCAGGGTGTGATGGTCGTGCCGGGGATTGTACTCCACAATGTCCGCGCCCAGAATGGGGACCGTGATCCGGTGGATGATGGACAGGGCTTCCCGGACTGTGAGCCCGCCGGGTTCGAAATGGGAGACCCTGGGGCACACCCTGGATCCAGGGCGTCCATATCAAAAGACACGTAGACGGGCTCGTTGAATTCAGGCTGGAAAGAGCAAAGCACTAAAGAGCGCATTTCATGGACTTCCACCCCGAAGCGTTCACTCTGCTCCCGCTGGTGGGTGTTCAAGGTCCGGATGCCAACCTTTACCAAACGCTTAACCAGGCCCTCTTCCATGATCCGGGCAAAGGGACTGGCATGGGACAGGGGATTGCCGTCAAAGGAAACCCCGGTCTCCGAGGTCAGATTGCTGGAGGGGCTGTGCAGGGCCGAGCGGATCAGGGGCGGGGATGCCGCCGCCCCCCCATGAAGCTGAAATTGACATCCGAACAAATGCCCAGCAAAATTGTTGCTTTTTAATCATATGGTTTTGTGGATCATGTAGAGCAGATCGTACGCAACATCCTGCTAGCATAGGTTCGCAATTGTCTCAAGAAAATAATAAAAAACTATGAATTCAAATAGTTGCTCAAAAATCCCCTTCAGGTTGAATCGAATGGAAATCGCTGGTTCGCTTGGAGATCTCGGAGGCCTTCTGCCTTTGGGGATGGGAATGGTTCTGATAAACGGATTGGATGCCTCAGGTTTCCTGCTTCCAGTCGGAGTCGTCTACGTCTACTCTGGGCTCTATTTTGGGATCACCTCACCGGTACAACCCATGAAGGTTATTGGAGCCTACGCTTTAGCCAACGCGGTTTCCAACGAACAGATTCAGGCAGCCTCACTCTTGGCAGCATGTGTCTTCCTCTTCATCGGCGTCTCCGGTATTGCAGACTTTGCTGGCCGTAAAACCCCTCTGGCTGTTGTTCGAGGTGTCCAGACTGCCATCGGATTGATGCTGATCGATCAAGGGGCCAGATTCATTTTTGGCATATCCATCTATCAGCAACAAATGGGAACACAAGAACCTTACTTGAGTCTCCAAGCTGTGGGCGGCGCGCCGATTGGCTTGATTCTCGGGGGCTTGGGACTCATTCTTGTCATGCTGTTGCGCAAAAGCAAACGCTATCCGGCGATGCTTTTACTGATTGCCAGCGGCATGATGGTGAGCCTGATCGTGGGGCCTTCGGATGCAATTCAAAGTGTAGCATTTGGATTTCATCCTCCCATGCTCCTGCCGGATGGCTGGCCCCCGTTAAGTGACTTTGTGATCGCCCTATCCGCGCTTGTCCTTCCACAAGTGCCCATGACACTGGGTAATGCCGTCATCGCCCAAGCTGATCTCTCCAAAAAATATTTTGGAGAGGCATCTTCCAAAGTCACCTATAAAGCGCTCTGCCTGAGTCTCGGAGTATGCAACCTACTGGTGTTTCTTTTCGGAGGCATGCCTCTGGCTCACGGAGCTGAAGGCCTGGCGGCCAGATATCGTTTTGGAGCCAGAAGCGCCGGCTCAAACCTGTTTATCGGTTTGATTTTTATCCTATCGGCACTCATATTTGGCGATAGGGTTATGGCCGTATTGGGATTGATACCCTTGTCCATATTGGGTGTGCTTTTGATGATCACCGGCCTCGAACTTGTCCTGAACTTCCGCGACTTGAAGCATCCTCAAAACGTCTGCATGGCCGTCTTGGTTATTGCTTTGACATTCTTTTTCAATTTGACCATCGGATTCATAGCTGGCTTGATAACAGCCTGGATTTTAAATTTTTACAGGCCTCACTCCAGATCACGTTAAGTTCAGGGTATACTGTAAAATAATATATGTGATGTAGATCAGCAACAACCATCCGCCCTGCCATTGCGGAAATCTGCCTTTTTGGTTCACCGCGATGAACACTCTGAATGATATCAGAATGAGCATCATGGCTGGAAAATGGAATTTGAAAAAACTCGGTGGAATCTGCAGGGGAGCTGCCACAGCTGCGGCTCCAATCACAAACAAACAATTCAAGACATCTGCCCCGACTATATTTCCAACCATGATTTCCGGATGGCCCTTGCGGACGGCCGAAATACCGGTCACCAGTTCCGGCAGTGAGGTTCCCAGGGCGACAATCGTCGCGGCGATGATATCCTCGGGAACCCCAATTCGCAGTGCGACTTCCGAAGCACTCGGGACAATGAATCGTGCCCCCACAATCACAAGAACGAGTCCGATGATGACCTGAAAGAGCCCTTTTGGAATCGATTGTTTCGCATCCGGAGTAGGCGGTTCGCCTAAAATCACTTGTTCTCCACCGGCCTTGGCCCAATAGTAGCTGACATACAGGTATAAGGCCAAGAGAACAAGAAAGGCAATGCCAACCTTGTGGCCAATGACTGGAATTCCGCTTGTTTGAAACCAGGAAATGATTGCGAGAATGACCAACAGCGTAGCAGAGCCGATTTGAACCCAACCCGTCCTATTCAAAATGAATCGATTCAGAGGTATTGGGCTCAAAAGACACATCAGCCCAAAAACGAGCCCGGTATCGGCAATGATCGAGCCGACTCCATTCCCAAGAGCCAAACCTGGATTCCCCATCCAGGCAGCCATCACCGAAACAAAAGCCTCGGGTAATGTAGTTCCTAAGGAAATGATCGTGGCACCGATAATTATATGTGGGAGACCTGTCCGTTGCGCCAAGGCCACCGCACCATCGATCATCGTATCTGCACCAAAGGAAAGTAATAAAATGCAAGCAAAAATGGCCAAGAGGACAAGCCAAAAAGGGAAAATGCCAAGCCATTGCTGAATATAATGTTCCATACTGAGAAAACAGATGTTGTAATACTAAGATGGAATTCAGTGCAAGCAATAAATGCTCAGCCACCTAAAACAGAAGGAAGCCAAGTGGCGATACTCGGGAAAAGTAAAATGATCAGCAGACCTAACATCTGTAAGCCCATGAACTGCATCATCCCTATATAGATATCCTTCAGAGTCCAATCTGGAACGACACCTTTCAAGAAATAGGCGGACAGAGCGACCGGTGGAGACAGCCAGGCGGTTTGCAGGGTCACGGCAACGAGTATGCTGAAAAAGCACAGATCAATACCGAGGGAGTTCACCAATGGGAGAAGGATCGGTACGAAGATAAGGACAATTGGCACCCACTCCAAGGGCCAGCCAAGGACAAAAATAACGATCATAATTGCCAGGAGCATTACAAGAGGATGGAAATTCAGTCCTAAAAGGAAATCTGTGATATAGGTGGCCGAACCAAGGCGCGAAAAGACTGACCCAAAAAAATTCGAAGCAGCGACCAGAACGAGAATCATCGAAGAAATCGTTATGGTTCGATACATGGAATTTTTTAAATTGGTAAAAGTCAACTTTCGATAGGCCGCTGTCAGTAGCATAGCCCCTCCAGCACCAGCCGCAGCTCCCTCAGTCGGGGTCGCAAAGCCAAACATGATGCTTCCCAAGACTATGAATATCAAGGTTGCAACTGGAAGAACACCAAGCAAGAGTTCTTTGACCACCCACATGAAAGACTCGGGAATTTTGTCCTCGGCAAGCGCAGGGCCAAGACTGGGATTGATGAGACAGCGGATCAAGGTATACACCATATAGAGAGTAGCCAGCAGGAAACCGGGAAGTATGGCCGCAGCGAAAAGATCTGTCACTGGAACACCGACAACCGGGCCCATGACCACGAGCATGATGCTGGGCGGTATAAGGATGCCCAGAGTTCCTCCCGCCGTAATACACCCCGCTGATAATCGAGTACTATATTTACTTTCTCGAATAGTCGGTCCGGCCATAACGCCGAGTAATGTAACGGATGAGCCCACAATTCCGGTTGCAGCCCCAAATATCGTCGCAGTGGCGGTCACAGCAATATACAGTGACCCATGAACCCTGGCCAGTAAAAATTGGAAAGCTCGAAATAACCTGCTCATCAACCCAGAAGATTCAAGAACATATCCCATAAAAAGAAAAAACGGTACAGCAGCTAGAACTGTCTCTGTCATGGTCCCAAAAAATTGATATATCATGAGGCTAAAAACAAGCTTTCCAATACCAATATAACCCAAAACAATACTTAAAAAAATGAGTGTAAAAGAAATAGGAAAACCAACACAGATAAACAGAAACAAAGTAGCAAGACCAATTAATCCAAGTATTTCAGTGCCCATTATAACTTTCTCCCATTATAATTAATCTTTATGTTTCTACTTCTTCTTTGAGATCTTCTCTAACATCAATATTTGTCTGAATTGCATAGAAACATTTAATAAGCTCCGAAATACCTTGGAATAAAAGCAAGATTGTTGCAATCGGAATACAAAGCTTTAAAGGCCAAATATAAGGCATCCAAGGGCTG
>CAZUMF010000004.1:0-44807 GCA_964621385.1 uncultured Desulfohalobiaceae bacterium | reverse complement strand
CCAAGCCTTGATCAACGCTCGTCATTGCGAGCGAAGCGAAGCAATCTTTCAGAAATGCCTCTTGTCAGGGATTGCTTCGGCGAAGACGCCTCGCCCGGTTAAATACTGGCCAAAGGCCAGTGCCGTGAAGCGGCATTTAACTGGGCGAGCAATGACGAGTTATTGCGACAGTCTGCTATTTTCTGGAGATATATGTCAGCTTTGCCGGAGGCAAAGCTGACATGAGACTCTACTCACTCTTATCCGGCTTCCCTGCTGTCCAGGACCTCCCGGACCTTGTGGGACAGCAGTTTCAGGTTGAAGGGCTTTTGAATAAAGCCGTTGCAGCCCTGATTCAACAGTTTTGTGGCCACCCCGCTGATACTGTAGCCGCTGGAGATCAGGACTTTCACCTCGGGATTCATGAATTTCAAACGCGGATAGACTTCATCGCCGCTTAAATCCGGCATGATGATATCGAGGATGACGAGATCGATGGCCTCTTTTTCCCGCTCATAGATTTCCAGGGCGGATCGACCGCCCAGAGCCGTCAGAACTGTATATCCCAGGGTTTCCAGCAGCTTCTGGCTGACATCGATGATCATCTGTTCGTTGTCCACGATGAGGATGGTTTCCGTCCCGGTCTGGGTTTCTTCCAGACCCTGGGCCTCCGCTGCCAACCGCGTTTCCCGGGCGGCATCCCGGGCCGGAAAGTAGATCTCCACCGTGGTCCCCTTGTCCGGACTGCTGGTGATGGTAATGTGACCCTGGTGGTTCTTGACGATCCCGTAGACCGAGGAAAGCCCCAAACCGGCCCCGATGTTTTCGTGGGTGGTAAAAAAGGGTTCAAAGACCCGTTCCAGCGTCTCCTCATCCATGCCGAAACCGGTGTCCCGCACCGATACTTTGACGTATCTCCCGGGAACGAGCTCAGAAAACAGCGGCGAGGGGTCTTCGAAGGTGGTGTTTTCGGTTTGCACAAAGAGCTCCCCGCCGTTGGGCATGGCCTGCCAGGCATTGACAAAGAGATTCATCAAGATTTGTTCGATGTGATCCCGGTCCACGTCCACCGTCCAGATATCCGGCTGCTCTGTTTGATGGATGATGATTTCCTGCCTGGCCCGGCCGAACATATCCACGCTGTTTGTGACGAGCTCATTGAGATCAGTCGGCTGAAAGTCCAGTTTCTCTCCCCTGGAAAAGGACAGCAGCATCTGGGTCAGGCCTGAGGCCCGATAGATGTACTCTTCCACTTCTTTCAGGTGCTCATGGGCGCTGTCTGAGAGGGTCTGTTCCATCAAGGTCAGGGAGGTGCGCCCCTGGATGCCCATGAGGATGTTGTTGAATTCATGGGCAATTCCAGCAGCCATGTTGCTCAAAGCCTCCATTTTCTGGGACTGGCGCAGCTGTTTTTCCACGGTCTTGTAGGAGCTGACCTCGGTGAAATGCAGCAGCAGGCCCAGCACACTGGAGTCGCTGCCCTGGATGCATCCGATGCCGAGCAGGGTGTCCAGGAGCCGGCTGTCTTTGGTCAAAACCTGGGTTTCAAAGCGAAGCTGGGTGGTAGCTGTCGCTGCTTCCTGCATTCGTAACCGAAACAACGGCAGCTGCTCCTCCGGAAGAAAAAGCGATGGAGAGGTGTGTATTTCCTCGGGACCCCACCCGAAAATCCGGGTGAAGGCACCATTCACGTACACAAAGCTTCCGTCCCGATCCGCGATCAGAACGGGTTCGGGGCTCCCTTCGAGCACCAGGGCAGCGCTCCGGGCTGCGGCCCGGATGTCCGGCCGGGAGTCTTGTTGATGGTCCTGCGCAAACAGCTGCTCCAGATCGGCCTTGGCGAGCTGCGCCTGCAATTGTTTGAGGATGTTCAGCAATTCGTTCGCTGCATCAGCGTTGGGGTGTCCTGCCATAGGGTGCTCCACGTTTTTTTCAGCAGGAGCTGAAAAAAACTTCCAATTGAGTAACGAAGGAAGACTTCGTACGGCTAGTCTTCGATATAATCGCTCTATTGTTCGTATAAGACCGCCAGGATCTGGGCCTTGCCGGTTTTGGCCGCCACCAGGTGCGGCGTGGTGGACAGGTAATAGGCGCTGTCGCCTGGTTCAAGCTCAAAGCGGTCTTCGCCGAATTTAAAAAGGACCTGCCCCTCCAGAACATAGATGAATTCCTCCCCGTTGTGCATGGAGGTCTCTTCATCGGGATTTTCCTCCAAATTCACGATCAGGGCCTCCATATGCCGTCCCCTGACTTCAGGGGCCAGGCTTTGGTAGGTATAGAGCTGTTTCTGCCCTTTGGGCGTGGTGCTCCGTTCAATGTGCATCCGGCTCCCCTTCCGGGTGATGGAGCACTGGGTGCTCCCTTCTCCGGACACCAGACGGCTGAAGGCTCCGTCCAGGGCCTTGGACAGCTTCATCAAGGTCCCGAGCTGGGGCTGTGAGGCCCCCTGCTCCATGTTTTCAAGAAATTGAATATCAAATCCGGTCGCTTCTGAAAGCTCCTCCAGGGAAATCCCCTTTTCCTGCCGCAAGCGCTTGATGCGGTTTCCGATTTCCTGGACTTGCCTCGAACCGGAAGCCGGCATCTCGCCGGTCAGGTCTTCAAAATAGTCCACATTGATATGCGGCTTAGTGTCCTGTGTCATGTTCATTGATCATCCCCTTTTCTTCGCAGCGTGTTTTCAGAAACACGCTGCGAATTCACCTGAATAAATTTCACCGGCTGTTTGAATATTCATGATCTGTTTTCAGGCTGGCCTGCAAACAGATCAGGGCCTGTATTGCTCCGGCAGCACCGCGGTCTCGCCCCATTCCTCCGGGATTTTTTGTCCGGGCTTCTCGCCCCGTTTTTCCTTGCGTGGTTGCAAGCCGGGCCTGGCGAATTCCATATGCCCTTCCTTGAGGGTTCGGCCGTTGATCACGGCTTCCGAGCGCAGCCTCCTGCCGATGGTTTTTTCCATATTCTTGCCCAGCCAGAGAATCCGGTCCACATCATAGCCGTGCTCCAGGCCCATTTCATCGACTTGAACCAGGAGATCCTCCAGACAGATAAGCCCTACGTAGCGGGGATCTTCATAATAATACTCCCCCGTGCCCTTGACCGGGGTATCGTCCAGAAAATTGGCCGGTTGTCCGCCCAGGCCGCCCATGGTCGCTTCAAAATGGGTGATGCCGGCCTGCAGGGCGGCCAGGACCGAAGCCGACGCCACCCGTTTGGTTTCATGGTAATGGGCGATGTGCAGATCAGTCTTCGGCATGGCGTCGAGGATCATGGAAAAATAGCGATAGACCTCCGGAGCCGAGGCGCTTCCGTCGTGATCCGCGTGTTCAATGTCGTGCGCCCCGATTTCCAGCCAGCGCTTGGAAAACTCCACGGCATCCTTGAGCTCGGTGGCGCCGCCGATGGGGCTGCCCCAGATCGTGCTCACGGTGCCGCACATTTTCATGCCGGCATCATTGCATTTTTTGATGCAGTTTTCCGCTTCCTTCCAGTATTCCGGCAAGGTGGTGCCGGAGTTGGCAAAGTGATGCTCTTCTTCAGTGGAGACCATCATCAAGAGCCGGTCCGGACCGATGCCTTTCCGGCAGAGTTCCACGGCCCGGTCCACTGCAGGTTCGCGGATGGTGATGCAGGTCAGGGTGAGGTCGTCATAATTGACCCCTTTTCTGGCGCAGCGTTTTTTGAACCAGTCGCTGCGCAGATGGGCCAGGAGTTCCTCGGCATCCTTGAACTGCGGCATAAAAAAGGGGTTGCCCAGATTGGTGACCTCAATATTCCGGCAGCCGGCAAAGATGAGTTCCTCCAGGTAAAATTTCTTGGCGGCCGTGGAAATGAATTTTTCTTCGTGCTGGAAGCCGTCCCTGATGGTGATGTCGCCGATGGTCACTTTTTTGGGCATCCTGGGGAAAATGTTCCATAAGTTGTATTCGGTCATACTCATCACTCCTTTTGCTTATCTTAAATTCTAGCTCTTAATGAAAAACTCTGCAATTTGGGCAAAGGGGTCTCCTCAAAGCGAAGTCAGTGGTGCGATGACCGGATTACTTCCCTGTATACACCGGTTTGCGTTTTTCCCGGAAGGCGGCCAGGCCCTCCAGGCGATCCTGGGTGGGGATGGTGATCCAGTAGGCATTGGATTCAATGGCCAGTCCGGTATTGATGTCGGTCTCCATTCCTTTGTTGATGGCGTACTTGGCCTGGCCCACGGCAACAGGCCCGGTCTCGCAGATCATGGCGGCCATTGAGCGGGCTTCGTCCAGCAGGGTGTCCTTTGGACAGACTTTGTTCACCAGTCCGATCTCCAGGGCTTCAGCTGCGCTCACCCGGCTCCCGGTGAAGATCATTTCCTTGGCCTTGCTGCGCCCCACCAGTCGCGGCAGTCTTTGGGTTCCGCCGCCGCCCGGAATGATGGCCAGACGGGTCTCCGTCAATCCCATGCTGGCATTGTCCGCTGCGATGCGGAGATCACTGGCCAGGGCCAATTCCGTCCCCCCGCCCAGGGCGACGCCGTTCACCGCGGCAATGACCGGCTGGTTCAAATTTTCGATGGCCGTGAAAAGATCCCGGATGGTGGTGATGAATTCCTTGACCTGGACGTCGCTTAAGGAGGTACGTTCCTTGAGGTCCGCACCTGCGGAAAAGGCCTTTTCTCCGGCACCGGTGATGATGATCACCCGAATATCGGAACGGAAGCGCAAGGCTTTGATCTGCTCCCACAAGGCATGCAGCATCTCGAAGTTCAATGCGTTCATGGCCTCGGGTCTGTTCAGCGTCAAGACAACAACGCCCTTTTCCTCCTGCCGCAACAACGGTTCCTGGCTCATGATCCCTCCCCTGACGTCAATGGTCAATATAGAATTGAAGATTTAAGATTGAAGATATAATATTGCTGAATATAAGAAAATCAATAAGTTACAACGGCAGTATCCAAAACCATTTTCTTAAAAGCTATAACACAGGTGTTCTCAAGGTTTTTCCGGTCCCCATCCTTATCAGCATCCAATATACCTGGAAATCACCAGGCGCTGGATTTCCGAGGTGCCTTCTCCGATATCCAGGAGTTTTTGATCCCGGTAAAAACGTTCCACGTCGTATTCTTTCATGAGCCCATACCCACCGTGGATCTGCACCGCTTTATCCACCACCCGGCCCATGACTTCCGAGCAGTAGAGCTTGCCCATGGCCGCCTCTTTGGCAAAGGGCTTGCTTTGATTGCGCAGCCAGCAGGCTTTGTAGAGCAGATTTCTGGCACATTCGATCTCCATGGCGCAGTCGGCCAGCTTGAAGGCCACGGCCTGGAACTTGCTGATGGGCTGACCGAACTGCTGCCGTTCCTTGGCGTATTTGAGGGCCAGTTCATAGGCTCCCTGGGCCCCGCCCAGGCCCATGGCCCCGATGGACAGGCGCCCGCCGTCAAGGGTCTGCAGCATTTGATGAAAACCGTCACCCTTTTGGCCGAGCATGTTCTCCTTGGGAATCCGGACGTTGTCGAAATACAACTCGGCCGTGTTTGAAGAGCGCCACATCATTTTTTTATGCATGGGCACCGCCTTGAAGCCCGGGGTGTCCGGTTCGACAATGAAGCACGTGTATTCGGGCTTGCCGCTGGGCCGGCTCCCGGTGACGGTCTGCACCGTGACGCCTAAGGTCATGGAACAGGCCGCGTTGGTGATGAATATTTTCGATCCGTTGATCACCCAGTGATCACCATCCTGGACTGCGGTGGTTTTGCTGCCGCCGGCGTCTGAACCGGCGGTGGGCTCGGTGAGTCCGAATCCCCACAGGCCTTCACCGGAGCACAATTTGGGGAGATATTTCTTTTTCTGGGATTCATTGCCGAAATAGTACAGCGGGCCGATACCCAGTGAATTTCCCGCAGCAATGGTCGCAGCCTGGGAGCCGTCAACCCGGGCGATTTCTTCCACGGCAATGATGTAGGAGAGATAATCCATGGCCTGTCCGCCGTACATCTCTGAGACAAACATGCCGAACAGTCCGATTTCACCAATTTTTCTGGTCAGCTCAGGTGAGAATTCCTCGTTTTCGTCCAATTCCGCGGCCAGGGGCTGGATCTCCTTTTTGGCGAATTTCCGGACTTCCCGGCGAATCATTTCCTGTTCCTTGGACAGCTCAAAATCCATAATCCCTCCATATGACGACGTGTGTCAAAGAAGTGCCGCGCCCGGGCTCGCTGGGCAGGCCTCAGATGATCCCTGAATCGTCGCCCAAAGGGTTCAGGCCTCACAGGCTGCATCCAGGGTCCCCGGTTTCAACCAGTCTAGACAGGGAGTTCATTGTAGCCAAGCTCGGGTTTCTGTCAACTCGGTCTTCCAGGAAAGGGGGGTTGGCTCTTCTGCAAAAAAAAAGCCCGCGAAAAGCGGGCTGATTTCCGGATCAGGGCGAGGAAAATGAATCAGGCACGAGACAAAGGGGCCGGAGTTTATTGCTCCAGTTTGTTCACGGCCTGGGTGAGACGGGATACATGCCGGCTGGCGTTGCGCCAGTGGATGACCCCCCTGGTGGCGGCCTTGTCGTAGACGGCATTGGCTTTTTGCAAAGCCGATCGAGCGGTCTCGATATCTTTGGCTTCCAGGGCCTTTCGAACGTCTGTCACGGCACTTTTGATATGACTTTTGACCACGCGGTTTCTGGAACGAGCCTTGAGGCTCTGCCGGTGTCGTTTCAATGCTTGTTTCGTATTTGCCAAACCACTCCCCTCCATGGAATTGAAGATTGTACGCGAGGAAAAAAAAACGATTCAAAAAAGCGGGATCGCCGGACCCCGGTCCTGCCGTGCCGTTGCCACAGGGTCGGCATCAAAGCAGAACAACAAAACCCTATAGATTCATTTTCAGGCAATGTCAAATGAAAAAATACGAGGCGTCTTCGCCGAAGCAATCCCTGACAAGAGGCTTTTCTGAAAGATTGCTTCGCTTCGCTCGCAATGACGAGCGTTGATCAATGTTTGGAACTGTGACTCCATTCGTCTGAAGTTTCATACGAGTTTGCGGATTTTGCCTTTCCTGACACCAGAAACCTGACACCAGAAACCAAAAGAATGCCTAATTTTAAGAACATTTCAGATATTATTAATTATTTTAAAGCGTTAAAGTTCAAAGACGTAATGTCGGTACGCAGTCTGTTATAGGCTTCCGGCCCTCACCGCATCGAGACCCTGGTAGTCACTCCGGTCCACTTGTCCGAAAATCGGTTCATTGTTCAGGAACTGTCTGATATTTTCCGCGGCCTGTTTGACGGCCTCGGTCATGACCCCGGGGACGTCATCGGCATTGTGCGGCGATCCGAGCAGATTGGGCAGGTCAAAAAACGGATAATCCAGAGCAAAGGTGCCGTGGGTGCCGGGCTCCTTCCACCAGGTGTCGATACCGGCGCCAAAGTTGGGATTGTCTTGCAGATGGCGGTAGAGAGCCCCTTGGTTGATCACCTCCCCCCGGGCCACATTGATCAGCATGGCCTCGGGTTTCATCTGCCTGAGTTCCTGTTCGCCGATGAGGTCATGGGTCTGTCTGGTCAGGGGCACGCACAGGACCAGGACGTCGGATTCCCGGAGCAGTCGCGGCAAATCCTGCATGGTTCCCAGAAAATCAAGCGGCAGATCGCTCTGCCCGGAGCGATTGATGCCGAAGACCTTCATGCCGACAGCCTGCATGATTGCAGCGGTCTCCCGGCCGTTGCCCCCCAGGCCGATGATCCCGCAGATGCGATCTTTCAGGGATTTGTTCCATACGTTCTGTTCAAACCGTCCCTGCGCGAGGAGGCGATGGTTGACCAGCAGGGATTTGGCCAGGCACAGGGTCATGGCCAGGACATGTTCGGCTATGGGCTGGGCAAAGGCACCGGGGTTGTTGGCCACAATGATCCGTTCCGGGATGTGCTCAAAGGGAATGGCGTCCGCACCGGCAAAGACCACCTGAATGAAGCGGAGGCGGGTCATGCTGTTCAGGTCTTCAAGAGGGATTTCTTGGACGGACAGGCTCTTGCCCAGAACAGCGTCGGCTTCGGCTAGGACCCGCTGCCTTGCGGATCCGCTCACTTCCGGGAGATACGTGATCCGGACCGTTGCTCCCAAGACATCGGCAATGACCGCTTTTTTCTTTTCGCCGGGATCGTAGGTCACCAGAACATGCTTCGGCATAGCCGGGGCTCCTGTGTCAGCGCGGCCGTTGTCAGGACGGACCGGCCAGTTTGATTAATGAAGCAACTGGTTGGAACAACCGTCTTTCAGGCAGAATGTGAACGTCCAACATCGAACGTCGAACATCGAATGTTGAATGAAGATGAAAAAATATCAAAGGTTTCTGTATTCTTAACTGTGAACTGTGAACCGTGAACCTGGAACCTTCGGATTGCAAGCATAGCCAGCCTTATATCTGCAGGGCGTTGAAATCCGCCAGCCTGTTCAAGCGGTTGACCAGGGCCGTGAGCATGTTCAAGCGGTTACGCCGCAGGGCCGGGTCCTCGGCCATGACCATGACCTGATCGAAGAAGCGGTCAACCAGCGGACGCAGCTCGCCGAGTAAGGCCAACAACTGCGGATACTTTTCCTCCTGCCAGAGCGCGTCCCATTCCGGGGCCAGATTGTCAATACGCTCGGCCAGAGCCTTTTCTTCGGGCTCAAGCATCATACCCTGATCAAACAGTCCGCTCAGGGCATCTCCGGCGGCTTCGCCCTGTTTGCGAATGATATTCGCCGCCCGCTTGAACGTGAGCACAGCCTGCTCGAATCCCGGTTCCAGACTGAATGTCTTCAGGGCCAGGAGCCGTTTCTTCAAGGACAGGATGTCCTCGATGCCGGTGCCCAGGATGGCCTCCACGATCCGGGTCTCAAAGCCCTGATCCGTAAAATAGACCTTGAGGCGCTGGGCAAAAAAATCCAGCAAGCGCTGTTTCGCCGTGTCCGGCTCCAGTTTCCAGGCGGTATCGCCGTAAACAGACTGGGCCTTGTCAATGAACGCAGGCAGGGAAAAGCGCAGCCCCTGTTCAAAAACGATCCGGATGATGCCCAGGGCCTGACGGCGAAGGGCATACGGGTCCTGGGTGCCGCTGGGGATCATGTTCAGTCCGAAACAGCCGATGAGATTGTCAAGCTTATCCGTCACGGCCAGCAGGGATCCGATGCGACTGTCCGGGACCGGACTGTCGTGCCCCACCGGGCGGTACTGTTCCAGGATGGCCTGGCCGACGGCCTTGGCCTCGCTTTTTTGATCGGCGTAAATGCTGCCCATAATGCCCTGCAGGGTGGCGAATTCACCGACCATCTCCGAGACGAGGTCGGTTTTGGCCAGCTGAGCGGCCCGGCAGAGATCGTCCTTGAGTTCCGGAGCCAATTGCCCGGCAATCAGGCCTGCCAGGTCTGCCAGGCGGTTTGCCTTGTCGCCCATGCTGCCCAACGGCCCCAGGAAAACCACTTTGTTCAGCTCCTCGCGCCACTGCTCCAGGGTGGCGCCGGAATCGACCTTCCAGAAAAAAGCCGCGTCTTCCAATCTGGCCCGCAGAACCCGCTCCCACCCCGTCCTGACAAGCTCCAGATCTTCAGGTTCGAGATTCAGGGTGGTCAGAAAATAGGGCAGAAGCCGGCCGGTTGCATCTTCCAGGCCGAAGCATTTTTGGTGGCTTTCCATGCAGGTGAGCAGCACTTCCCGGGGAATGTCCAGAAATTTTTCGTCGTACCGGCCAAGGACCGGTTTGGGGCATTCCACAAGACAGGCCACCTCCTGGAGGAGCTCCTTTTTCCAGACCACCCGGCCTTCTTTGGCTGCTGCGAGGGCATCGCCCTGCTCCTGGATCAGATCTGCCCTTTTTTGAATACCCAGGGTGACCCGGCCCTGTTCAGCAATGATCCCACAATAGGAGCCTGCGTCAGGGACCTCCCAGGGACCCGGCCCCAGGACGCGATGGCCATAGGTCAGATTCCCGGCTGTTTTCGAGGCGATCTGAACCGGAACCACGGCATCATCCAGAAGGGCCAGCAGCCAGCGAATGGGGCGGCCGAAAACAAACGCGCTTTGCTCCCAGCGCATTTTTTTGGGAAAAGGCAATTTCCTGAGCACGGTCTGGCAGATCCCCGGAAGCCGGGATAGGGTCTCCGCCCCGCCGACTTTTTTGCGGACCGCGAGATAGTCCCCCTTTTCCGTGGAATGAATGAAGAGATCGTCTTCCAGGACGTCCTTGCTGCGCAGAAAACCCTGTCCGGCCTTGCTCAAGGCGCCCTCTTCATCATAGGCCACACTCCTGGGCGGACCGATGAGCAACTCCTCCTGTTCGCTCTGCCGGGGGGCCAGATCCTGCACCTGCACCACGAGACGCCTGGGCGTGGAGGCGACCTCGATGCCGGCATAGGGAATGAATTCTTCAGTGAACTGCTCGGTGAACAGTGTCTTGGAATGGTTTTCCAGGCCGGGGAGAAACCCCGCCGGCATTTCCTCCATGCCGATTTCAAAAACAAACTGCGACATAGCGTCCCTTCCCTTGTCTCGTTTGGGTTGATCTTCAGCGTGTCACGTTCTTTTCCGGGTCCGTCCGGCCGTCTCTCAACCGAAGGCCGCCGCCAGCGGGTAGCCCATGTCTTTGCGCTGCTGTGCATATAATCCGGCCACTGATGAGGCCAGGTGCCGGACCCTGGCGATGTATCCGGTACGTTCTGTAATGGAGATCGCCCCTCTGGCATCCAGCAGGTTGAACAAATGGGAGCATTTCAAACAAAAATCATAGGCCGGCCAGGGCAGGCTGTTGTCGCAGAGCTTTTTGCATTCCGCTTCGCATTGGTTAAAAAAGGAAAAGAGCATGTCCGGGGTGCTGATTTCAAAATTATAGGTGGAATGCTCCACCTCGCTACGGTGGTGAATATCCCCATAGGTGCACTGCTCGTTCCAGGTCAGGTCGTAGACGGATTCCCTGCCCTGCAGGTACATGCATATCCGTTCCAGGCCGTAGGTCAACTCGAGACTGACCGGATCCAGATCGATGCCCCCCACCTGCTGGAAATAGGTGAACTGGGTGATCTCCATCCCGTCCAGCCAGATTTCCCAGCCCAGGCCCCAGGCGCCCAGGGTCGGCGATTCCCAGTCGTCTTCCACGAAACGGATGTCATGCTTTTTGGGATCCACCCCCAGGGCGAACAAAGATTGCAAAAAGATTTCATGGGTGTTTTCCGGGGCCGGTTTCAAGATCACCTGAAATTGGTAATAATGCTGGAGGCGATTCGGGTTTTCCCCGTACCGGCCGTCGGTGGGCCGCCTGGAAGGCTGAACATAGGCGGTACTCCAGGGCTCCGGTCCAATGACCCGCAGGGTGGTGGCCGGATGATTGGTCCCGGCCCCGACTTCCAAGTCGTAGGGTTGATGCAGAACGCAGCCATAATTGGCCCAGAATTTCTGCAGGGTAAACATCACGTCCTGAAAATGCATGCTCGGACTCCTTTTGCGCTTGATTCACGTGGATTGAAACCGTCCCTGCAGCCAGATCAGACCGATATGGGCCTGAACATAGCGGTCGATGGCGTGCAGGATCATTTGGGTCGACTGCGGTGGGAAATGCAGACTCCTCCACTCCTCCGGCTCCGCTGTGAACAGACGGAGGAGGAACAGGGCCAGGTCGGAACGTATGCGCTGCCCCCCGGCCGCCCCGTTCGGGCAGCACCTTCGGCAGAGCGTTTTTCCCTCGGCAATGAAGAAAAAGAGCTCCTCCCCGGAGCGGATGCGTTGCCGGCACCGGGAACATTGGGACAAATTGGGCAAGTATCCGTATTTGGACGTCAAACCGGCCCGGTACAGCATGGGCACATAGGGCGGTACAGCCTCCTGGGTATCCAGAAGGTGCAGGGTCTTGCAGGTATAATCAAAAATCTCGCCCGCGTTTTCAGCTCCACTATGGGAGGCTTCCAGGAACTTGATGCAATTCACGGCCATACCCCATCTGGACAGATTCAAGTGCAGGGAGGGATGGCGGTTGATCAGGGAGCCTTCGCACAGGGTCAGATAGCGTCCATATCGATCAGAGGCGGCCGTCAACAAGACCCGGCTTAAGGGGTCCAGGCATCCGGAAAAACGTTTTCGGCTTTTGAGTCCACCAAAGGCAAAACCGGTCAGCAGGCCGTGGGTCGGGGTGAAGAAACGGATCCAGCAGTCGGCTTCCTTGAACTGTCCGAGTTTGAGAATAAGGGCTTCTTCAGTAAAGGCTTCCCTTTGCATAGGCTGAACAGTTCATGGAAACCTGAGGGTCAGGACTTCGCCTGAGTCCGCCTGCAGCGTGTAGGGTTCCCCGTTATAGATCAGGGCAACGCCTCCGGCATTGCCGAGCTTGACCGCCAGTTCCTCTTCGAAATGCAGGGTGATGGATTCGCCCGGACGGAGATAGATGTCCTTGTCCCGGTCGTCCATGGACGCGCTCAGCCAGCAGGCCTCGGAAGCGGATATTTTCAGGGTGTGTTTGTCCGGAGCAGCGGCTGCCTCTTCTTCGTCCGGCGCCTCGGTTTCACGGCTTTCCGCTGCGGCAGGCCCGGTGTCCGCCTCTTCAGGGCCGGATGCTTCGGGTTCGCTCACGTCTGCAGTCTCTTCCGGGGTCTCAGTTCCGACGGCATCCGGAGTCTCCGGACCTGCTTCCGCTGCAGGTTCGGAGTCCGGGGCGGTTTCAGGACTCCCGGTTTGGCTTTGCACCGGCTCATCATCCAGGACTTCCGGGGGTTGTCCCTCTGTTTCCGGCTGCACGAGGGTCTCCTGATCGGTTCCCAGGACCGGACCTTGTTCTTCAGGGGGGACGGACGGGGCGGACAGAAAGAGTTTGCTCAAGAGCCAGCCCAGCAGGACAAGCAGGCACAGGCTGATGACAATGGAGAGCCAATGCCGTTTTTTCCGGCCGCCCTCTTCAGCAAATTCTTCGGGAATGACCTCGGATTCGGCAGCCGGGCCTGTTTGATCCAGGTCCTCTTCCAGGGACAGATCGGATTCTTCAAAGGGCTTGAGACACTCGGCCGGGTCCAGTCCGAGAAAGACAGCGTAATTGCGGACAAAACCCTTGTAGTAGACCTTATGGGGGAGACTGTCCTGGTTGCCGGCCTCAATGGCTTCGATGCTGGACGGACCGATTTTAATCCGTTCATGGACATCGGTAATGCTCAGCCCCTGCTTTTCGCGTTCTGTTTGTAACAGGTGTCCCAGTTCCTTAAAATCCATTGCCTTCCCTCAAAGAAAATCAAACCCGGAGGGGTTCAATGTGTCAATTTTTTCGAATTTCTCAATCCGAAGTGCACCTGGAGCTTTTGGGTTGCGGAGATAGCCAGCTTGTATTTTCAAACACCTCCGTGTGCTTTCCCTTCACAGCTTGATGTCGAGAACAGCCTTGGACCGGAGCTGGGTGATATATTCATGAAAACGGTTGTTGAGTTTTTCGGTATACAGCTTTTGTTGAATGGCATCCCGGGCCTCGGCAAAGGGAACCGTGTTTTCCGTGTTGATGGATTCAGGATACAAAAGCGCAAAATGTCCCCGCAATTCAAAAATGTCGCTCACTTCCCCTGCTTCCAGGCCGGAAAGCGCCTCTTTCCAGTCCCGGCCGAGATCGTCCCACTCCAGAACCCCCATGTCGCCCCCCTGCTCGGCGCCCGGCCCGATGGAGTGCTCTTTGGCCGCCTCTGCAAAGGAGATGGAGCCCGCGACAATATCCTCGCGCAATTGGTGCAGGAGATCCCGGCTGCTGCCCAGGAGAAGCCGTAAATGGACCTGCTTGGGTTGTTTAAATTGATCCAGGTTGTTTTCGTAGTACTTTCGTTCTTCTTCCTCGGTGACCACGACCTTCTGGCGGATCATGGTGTTGATCACCTGATTCTTTTTGATGTCCCGGGAAATTTTTTCCTTGTAATCCTCCAGACTCAGGCCCTGTTTCTTGAGTTCCTTGGCAAAGGCAGCATCATCCAGACCGTTGTTCTCTTTGTAGCGTTCAATATAGGCTTCGAGGTCCGATGCTCCCACGTCGATCTCAAAACGCTGGGCTTCCTGCTCCACAAGGATTTCATTGATCATCTGGTCCAGAATCTGAAGCTTGATTTCCTCATTGTCAATCATGTCCAGGTCTTCAGGAATATTGTCATTGAAGCGGCTGGAAATTTTCAGGTATTGTTCAAATTCGTAGCGCGTGATCACTTCACCGTTGACCACAGCCAGAATGCGGTCGACAAGTTTGCCGTGCGCGTCCGGCAGGAGGCCGCCCAAAAGCAGACCGGCCAGACACAGGCAAAAGCAGAACGTCCTGCGCACACTGTTTGTTTGCATCACTGTATCCATCGATGTCATCTTAGAGTTCTCTCAAGGATTGGCTGACCTGTTCAAGAGATTCAGCAATACGTGTTTTGTCGGCAAATCGCAACTCCAATTTCGCCGGAGGAGAAAATGTAGCGTTTTTTTGATGAACCTGCAACCAGTCCACAAATTTCTCAGGACTCACGGGTGAGGGCCTGTCCTCGCTCCAGTGCACAATCACCCGATTGTGATACAGTTCCGCTTTGTCCACGCCGAGCCGGGCCGCCTCCTGTTTGAACCCGAACACCGCAAAGAGATTGACCACCGCTTCAGGGGGAGGACCGAAACGATCGCTGAACTCCTCGTGCCAGCGCTGCAGCCGGGCCCTGCTTCCGGCGGCGGAAAGGGCCTTGTAAAAGGAGAGCCTCTGGTTGCTGTCCGGAACATACTCCGGGGGAATGTTCGCCTCGAAGCTGATCTGGAGCTCGGGATCGCTCTCCACGGGCTCCGGCTTTCCCTGGAGTTTGCGCACTTCCTTTTCCAGCATTTCCAGAAAGAGGTCCAGCCCCACCTTGTTGATGTTCCCGGATTGGACTTCCCCGAGAATATTGCCCGCGCCTCTGAGCCGAAGGTCTTCCATGGCCACTTGAAAGCCGGCCCCCCAGAAATCGAGATCCAGGATGGTCTGCAGCCGTTTGCGGGCCGATTCCCCCAGTTTGTCCGTATCCGGGACCACGAAATAGGCATGGGCCTGATCCTTGGAGCGGCCGACCCGGCCCCGGAGCTGATAGAGCTGCCCCAGTCCGAACATCTGGGCCTGGTCCACAATGAGGGTATTGGCCCGGGGGAAATCCAGGCCGGACTCCACGATGGAGGTCGAGACCAGGATATCCAGATCGCCCTGCAGGAAACGATGCATGGTTTCTTCCAGGATCTTTTCCGACATCTGGCCGTGGGCCATGCCCACTCTGGCCCCGGGCGCCAGTTCCTGCACAAATTCCTTAACCCGTTCCAGGCCTCTGACTTTGTTGAAGACCCAGAAGACTTGGCCGGAGCGCTGCAGTTCCCGCTCCAGAATGTTCCGTAACTGCTCCGGCCGGCGGTCGATAATGGATGTCTGGACCTCTTTACGTTCCCGGGGAGGGCTTTCAATGACGCTCAGCTGTCTGATGCCGGACAGGGAAAGCTGCAGGGTCCGGGGAATCGGAGTCGCGGTCAAGGTCAACACGTCGATGTTTTTTCTCAGGGTCTTCAGGCGCTCCTTATGCCGCACGCCGAATCGCTGCTCCTCGTCCAGAATGAACAGGCCGAGATTGGGCAGTTCCACGTCTTTGGAGAGCAGCCTGTGCGTTCCAATCAGGATATCCACCATCCCCTTGCGGGCCTCGGCGAGGACTTCCTTTTGTCTGGCTCCGGAGACAAACCGGCTGAGCATGGCCACGTTGATTGAAAAATCCTCCATGCGCAGTTTGAAATTCTGAAAATGCTGTTCCGCCAGGACCGTGGTCGGGCATAACAGGGCCACCTGCTTCCCGGAGGCCACCGCCTTGAACGCGGCCCGCATGGCCACTTCGGTCTTGCCGAAACCGGCATCCCCGCAGACCAGGCGGTCCATGGGTTCGGGGGTGTCCATATCCTGCAGGACATCGGCAATGGCTTTTTCCTGGTCTACGGTCTCTTCAAAGGCAAAGGAGGCTTCAAAATCCTTCAAAAATTCAGTATCCGTATCATAGGCATAGCCTTTGGACAGCTTCCGGCTCGCGTACATTTCCACGAGATCATGGGCGATGGTTTCCAGGGCTTTTTGCACCCTCTTTTTGGTATTGGTCCATTTGACCCCGCCCAGGCGGTCCAGGGCCGGCACGGCGTTCTCCCCCCCCTTGTACCGCTGCACCCGTTTGAGCTGATCCACGGGGACATAGAGCTTGTCCCCCCCGGCGTAGTCGATCATCAGGTAGTCATTGCGGACATTGTTCAATTGCAGGCGGGTCATGCCGGTGAATCGGCCCAGACCGTAGTCCCGGTGAATCAGAAGATCGTCAGGGGCGATTTCTTCCAGTCGTTGCAGTCCCTTGTATTTCTGCTGCGCCTCCCGGGCCGCCCGGGTGTCCTGCTGGGGCTGCAGGACGCGGTCACTCAGCAGGAGCATCTGATTCCAGGAGAGTTCATGCCCCTGCTGCAGGGAGCCGATCAGGGCGTACAGGCCGCTGTGTTCCGGACGGTAGTCCAGGGCGATGGTGATATCTTCATCCGCGAGGAGTTGCAGAAACTTCTCCCGGGAGCGGGCATTGTGAAAGGCAAGGATGGTTTGCCGTTTCGTGCGCTCCCATTCTTTCAGATGCTGGACCAGGGTCTGCCAGGGGCGTTTTTTCTGCTCCGGTTTCCAGAACAGGTCCTGAAAGGAGCGGTGCTGTTTTTCCTGCAGGGCCAGGGCCGCGGATCTGTCGCCGAGAGGCAGTTGCGCAAAATGGACCTGCTTCTTGCCGATCCAGGTTTGACGGGCCCGGGCCACCGACTGGATCACCGACGCTTCCGGCCAGTGCAGGGTGTGGTTTTGCCTCTCAGAAGCCAACAGGGCTCTCCAGTCCTGAAGGCTTTCCTCGAGTTTGGAGCGTATCTGATCGGCATTGAACAGGAAATAGCGGGCGTCCCCCGGCAGCCAGTCGTGCAGGGGCACGCTGTCCGGATAATACATCCCGGGCCAGCAGACGCATTCCCCCTCGGACAGCTGCTGCTCCAGGGCGGCCCTGGTCTGTTTGTCCAGGGCCCCGATCGTCCAGAGGTGATTCCAGTGTTCGAGCGCTTCCTTTTGCCAGCCGGGCTCATGGATGATCGGGGAGACCGGCAGGAGAATCGTCTCCTGCAGGGTCTTGATGGAGCGTTGATTCAAGACAGTGAAGGAACGCAGATTTTCCAGGGTATCGCCAAAGAATTCCAGCCGGAGGGGATGCTCGTATCCCGGCGGGAAGATGTCGAAAATATCCCCCCGAATCGAGATCTCACCGGGCCGGGTGACCATGGACACCCGTTCATAGCCCCAGGCAATGGTTGTGTTCAGGATGTCTTCAGGGGCAAAGGTTTCCCCCCTGATCAAAAACAGATAATCCTGATTGAGCACTTTAAGAGGGGGCCAGAAGGGCAGGAGGTTGTCCAGGGTCAGTCCGATGCCCATGGGCTGACTGCTCTCATGCAGGGTGAACAGGGCGGCCATTCGCTGGGACCAGTCCGCGGCCCGGGGTCTTTTGGCGGAAAAGGCCGGGAAAAAGACCCATTCGCGTTCCCAGAAGGGGGCACCGGGTCGGGTTCCGGAAAAAAGCCCGAGCAGATTCCGGAGTTCATCCAGATGGTTCTGGTCCGGAACCACCAGGACGACATTTTCCCCTTTGTTAAGGAGGGCCTGGCTCAACAGGGCCTGGGTTCCGGTGCCGCTTTTGGTGACATGGACCGGTTCCGCGTCCGCCTGCTGGAGTGTTTTCAGAATTTTGGGATCGACAAGCATTGAATATCGTTGGTGAACAGCAATTGTAAAATCATTGAAAGAAGTTGTTGCAAAATGGGTCATTCTCAGTCATACTTGCGGTGTTTGCAACACACCACACGAGGAGGAAACCGGTTCATGGCCCAATTTTTTCCGTATTTTAAGGACTTGAATTTAGTGGATCAAATCAAATCCATGCCGGATGACGATCTTTTGGACTTCTGGGAGGAAACGCAGTATCTTGAAAAATACATGGAAAATGGCGCTGAGCAGGTGCAGAGCTACAGCCTGGAATACGAACGGGCGGTGTTGCAGGAGCTTCAGATCCGCAGCTGCATGGGACAGCTCGCACTGGACTGATCAGCACTCTCCAGGCAGCGCATGAAGGAAACCCCGAGGCATCGGGGTTTTTTTTTGGGGTTGTGCGCGCCCGTCACACCGATTCCAGACCCTCGGTCCGGGTCCCGATGCAGAAATAGGCAAAGCCTTGAGCCGCCAGAAACCGGGGATCATAGAGGTTTCTGCCGTCAAAGATCACCGGCGCGCTCAGGGTTTGTTTGATTCGTTCGAAATCCGGGGTCCTGAACTGATTCCATTCCGTGATCACCGCTAAGGCCTGACTTCCTTCCAGGGCCTGATATTCATTCTCGAGCACGTCCACCCTTTCGTTGTTCGCAAACATCGCCCGGGCCTTGTGGTTGGCCTCTGGATCATAGGCCCGGATGCGCATGCCCCTGGCGCTCAGATACTCGATAAGCGCCACAGACGAGGCTTCACGCATGTCATCGGTATTCGCCTTGAAGGAAAGACCCCAGAGGGCCAGTACCTTGTCCCGGACCCCGCCCTGGGGCTGGAAGTAGCGTTCAATCTTGCGGGGAAGCACGAGCTTCTGGTCTTCATTGACCGCGTGGATCGCCTGGAGCAGACGCGGCTGAAATCCTGATTTTTCTGCGGTGTCGATGAGGGCCCGGACGTCCTTTGGAAAACAGGAGCCCCCGTATCCGGCACCGGGATAGATGAACTCATACCCGATACGGCGATCCGCTCCGATTCCCCGCCGGACGTCCCGGACATCGGCGGCGACCCGTTCACAGAGATTGGCGATTTCGTTGATAAAGGAAATTTTGGCGGCCAGAATGCAATTGGCGGCATACTTGATCATCTCGGCGCTGCGCAGCCCAACTATCATCATTTTTTCCCGGCTCCTGGCAAACGGGGCATACAGAATCTTCAAGAGTTCCGCGGCCTGTTCATTGTCCGTGCCCACAATGACCCGGTCCGGTTTGAGGAAGTCGTTGACCGCATCCCCCTCTTTCAAGAATTCCGGATTGGAGACCACATCAAAGGCAAGGTCCGCACCGCGGTCCTGCAGCCTCCGGGTAATAATTGCCCGGACCGCATCGGCTGTTCCCACCGGCACCGTGGATTTATTGACCACAATGCAATAGTCCTGCAGGGTGTCTCCGATGGCTTCGGCCACCTGCCGCACGGCGGACAGGTCGCAGGCGCCGTCGTCACCCGTTGGTGTACTCACGCAGAGGAAGCAGAACAGGGCCTGATGCAGGCCGCGGCTCAAATCCGTGGTAAATTCGAGACGCCCTGCGGCATGATTGCGCTGAAGCAGTTCATCCAGTCCTGGTTCGTAAATATGGACCCGGCCCTGCTGCAGGGAGTCGACGACCTGGGCGTTGATATCAACGCAGACGATGTGATTGCCCATTTCCGCAAGGCAGGCGGCGGTGACCAGTCCGACGTAGCCGGATCCTACAATGCAAATCCGCATGGGATGACTCCTGTTGATTTGTGCGGCCGCCTAGCGTAACATTGCCTGTATCAGATTTTTTTTTGCGGCGGGTGGCGACTGTATAGCAGCATCCCGGAGCGGCCGTCAATATGCCGCCCGCAGGCACGGGAATCGCTCCTGAGGGCTGTGCCCGCGCCTCTGTCCCGAACACCCGGAACCGGCCGGCCGGACCGAAGCATTCCGAGAATGCCGTGAAGCACAAACACCCCGGGCCGGAAGCTGATGCCCCCGGCCCTTCTTCCAGTTCCGCAATACTGCAGCTGCAATGGCCAGGTGCCCAAGAGCTGCGGCTTCTGTTCAGCGGTTTGTTGCGCGAGGCCCGTGAGTTTCCCACAGTGGAAACGGTCTGGGAGGAAATCAGCCGGCATACGGATCAAATCTGCCAGGTGAGCATCGACTGCAGCCAGGTACAGTCCTGGGACAGCCGCTTGCCGGCCTATGTGGCCAATTTGCGCCAAAAATGCGAGGCCGCGGGGGTAAGCCTGACCAGCCGCGGCCTGCCGCCGGGTGTTGACAGGCTGGTCAATCTGGCCGCGGCCCGTTCCCCGGCTCAGGCGGCCGGCCGGCGGCCAGAGACAGGTTCTGTGCTGTTTCGTCTGGGCGAGGCGGCCATCAACCTCGGCAAGACCCTCCAGCAGCTCCTTGTCTTCTGTTTCCGGGCCCTGGTTTCCTGTCTGTCCCTGCTGCAGGGAAAACGCCACTTCCGAAAACAGGAACTGCCCGCTCTGCTTCATGAATGTGGCAGCCAGGCCCTGCCCATTGTCTCCCTGCTCAGTCTTCTGGTGGGTCTCATACTGGCCTTTGTGGGCGCTGTTCAGCTCAAGACCTTTGGAGCCCAGATTTATGTGGCCGATCTTGTGGGCATTGCCATGGCCAGGGAAATGGGCGCGATCATGACCGGCGTGATCATGGCCGGGCGGACCGGAGCGGCCTTTGCGGCCCACCTGGGGACCATGAATGTGAACGAGGAAATCGACGCCCTGC
The DNA here is from genome assembly GCA_964621385.1 of uncultured Desulfohalobiaceae bacterium. Taxonomy (GTDB): domain Bacteria; phylum Desulfobacterota; class Desulfovibrionia; order Desulfovibrionales; family Desulfothermaceae; genus JAABTT01. Next base: position 24,310 of record CAZUMF010000004.1, on the reverse strand, counting down.
AGACCATGGGGATCTCTCCGGTGGACTTTCTGGTGCTGCCCAGGATACTCGTCCTGGTTTGCATGATGCCCCTCTTATGCCTGTACGCCGATTTGATGGGCATTGTGGGCGGGTCCATAGTCGGGGTCGGCTTGTTCGACATTTCGTTTTTTCAATACCTGGAGCAGACCAAGGAGGCCGTGACCCTCTCCAACATCTGGCTGGGATTGATCAAAAGCCTTGTTTTTGGCATGATCATCGCCATTGCCGGATGCTATCAGGGACTGCATGCCGGAAGAAGCGCGTCTGCCGTGGGTTTGGCAGCCACGTCCGCGGTGGTGATCTCCATTGTGGTCATTGTTGCGGTTGACGGCTTGTTTGCGGTTTGCTTCCACAGTATCGGCATATGAGGATGGAAACGGCTGCAGAAAAGCAGACAGGCCGCCCTGAACCCGCACGGCCCATACCCCGGAGCAGACAATGGCACCAAGCAGCGTCCAGCCCGAGCCGCATCTGGAGGTGAACGGCTTGAGCCTGGCCTTCGGCCGGACCGTGATCCTGGAGGACGTCTCCTTCAGCATCAGGCGGGGCGATATTTTTATTATCATGGGCGGCAGCGGCAGCGGCAAAAGCACGGTCCTGAAAGCACTGACCGGCCTGAAGCCACCGCGGGAGGGGCGCATCGTCTATCAGGGCCGGGATCTTTGGACCTGCGCTCCGGCTGAACGTAGCCGCATGGTCAGAAACTGGGGCATCCTCTATCAGAGCGGCGCCCTGTGGAGTTCCATGACCCTGGCTGAAAACGTGGCCCTGCCATTGGAGCAGTTCACCGACCGGAGCCGTCAGGAGATCAAGGAGCTGGTTGCCTTCAAGCTGGCCCTGGTGGGCTTGTCGGATTTTGGCGGGTATTACCCCTCGGAACTCAGCGGGGGTATGCGCAAACGGGCCGGCCTGGCCAGAGCCATTGCCCTGGATCCGGATATTCTGTTTTTCGACGAGCCGTCGGCCGGCCTGGATCCGGTCAGCGCCAAGCATCTGGACGATCTCATTCTCGAACTGCAGGCTGGACTGGGCTCGACCGTGGTGGTGGTCACCCATGAATTGGCCAGTATTTTTGCCATTGGAACGAATTCGGCCTTTCTGGATGGAGAAAGCAGGACGGTTCTTGACTGCGGACATCCCAGGCAGCTTTTGGAACAGACCGTCCACCCCAAGGTTCGGGCCTTTCTCACCCGGGACGGGTCGAGCTGTGAATTCGAAGATCACACGACACACTCCATGACGCAACGCTGATGAAAACCGATTCCAAAAAGACCCTTCTCGGGGTGTTCATTCTCGGGGCCTTTGTCCTGGGCCTTGTGTTCATGGCTTTTTTCGGGGCCGCCGATATCTTTCAGCAGCGCAGGTCCTTTGTCCTCTTTTTTGACACCTCGGTCAAAGGGCTGCAGGTGGGCTCGTCCGTCCTGCTGCGGGGGGTCAAGGTGGGGCAGGTCACGGACATCCAGCTCCGGGCCGATCAAGAGATCAGGGACATGCAGATACCCGTGATCGTGTCCCTGGATCCCAGCCGGATCCAGTGGACCGGAGCCGGCGCCGAACCGGAAAAAGTCTTTGAAAAGCTCATTGATCAGGGTTTGAAAGGGCAGTTGATCCTGCAGAGCTTTGTGACCGGCAGCTCGACAGTGCAGCTCGATTTTTTCCCCGGGCCCGGTTCTGCAATCCGATCCGACCGGACTGGATATCCTGAAATCCCGACGGTTCCCTCCCAGTTTCAAGAACTCACCGCGACCGTGGAAAAACTGCCTCTTGAAGAGCTGGCCAATAAGCTCGTTTCAAGCCTGGAAGGCATTGAAAAGACGTTTCATTCCCCGGCCATTCCCAATACGCTCAACTCCCTGGATCAGACCATGCAGAACCTGGAGCAAGCGGTTCAGACTCTGCAGGAAAATCTTCCCTCCCTGGTGCAGGGAATGGACCGGACCCTGCAGGATATTCAGGCCCTGATCCAGGAAACCCAGGAACAGGTTTCCCAGGCCGGTTCCGGATTCAAAGCGACTCAAACCGCAACCCGGGACGTTTTGCAGCAATTCAGCAGCGAGGCTGGAAGCATCTCCACGGAAATCCAAAAGACGGCCCGGTCCATGCAACGGCTTTTCCAACGCCTGCAGGACATCCTATCCCAGGATAGCAAGGGATTATTGGGACAGTTGTCCGCTGATTTACGCATGAGCTTTACCGCGGTCAAGTCGACCCTGGAGCAGACTGAAAAGACCCTGGCCGCGCTCGAGGATGTTACGGACGAAGATTCACACCTGCGTTTCGCCCTGTCCACCACCCTGAAAGAGCTTTCCGCGGCGGCCAGGTCCATGCGCAATCTGACCGATTACCTTGAACGGCATCCCGAGGCCCTGTTCAAAGGCAAGCGCTGATCCAAAAACGGGGGACCGCTTTTGGATCTATTAAACTGCAAAGCTGGCTCCGTCCGCAACCCAAAGGTTCCAGGTTCGGTTCGAAATTTGAAATTGCCCGGCTTCGCTCAGAAGCTTCCGTCTTCGCTTGAGAGCTTCCGTCTACGCTCAGAAGCTACGACGTGACAAGTCGACGAGACAAGTCGCCGCGGCCAGCGGGAAATTGGCAAAAAAAGAATGAGGGGAGTCATGTCCGGATATAGACTGATCCAATATTGGTTTGTGAAGCAAAGACTGATTGTCCGTCGATCTCAACGACAGAAACCTGAAAAAGGCACGTTGGAGCAGTCTATAGCACCTGGATGGTCTCTGCTGCTTGTGCTTTGTCTGCTGATCACGGCTTGCGCCGGGAACTCGCCGCCGACCCGCTACTATCTGCTCAATCCTGATGCAGAGGGCCGAAATGACGTGCCGTCTGCCTCTGGGGACAGGTCCCTGGTCAGTCTCGGGCCGGTGCAGATTCCCTCCTATCTGGATCGTCCGCAGATGATTGCCAGAACCGCCCCCAACCGTCTGCATCTCCAGAGCTTCCATCACTGGGCCGAGCCGATTCAGGAGACCATCACCCGGGTTTTGGTCCAGAATCTCGCCGGACGGCTCCAGGCGGCCAAGGTCGTCGCCTTTCCGGACCGCTTTCACCAGTCCCCCGACTTCCGGATTCTCGTGGAGATCCTCCGCTTCGAGCCGATCCAGTCGCACGGCCGGGTGATCCTCAAGGCTCAGTGGTCGGTGCGCGAGGCGAACGGCGGGCACATCCTCTGCGATCGCACCTCCCTTTTCACCCACACCCTCCCGGACGATTCCCCGGAGGCCATCGCGGCGGCTATGAGTCAGGCCCTATCCGATTTGAGCACGGCCCTGGCCCAGTGCGTCCAGGCCGTCCGGCAATGAGGTAGTTCTGACGAAATGTAGGGCGATGGGAGAGATTCAGCGCCTTCATCAGCTCTTGGCTGCCAATTGCTTGATCTCTGAGCGCTTTGAGCAGCAGAGCTACTTGGTCGGTTACTTGAGCGCTTACTTGGTCGGGTCCATGCGCTGAAGCGAGTGCTTCGTCGATCATACGAAGCATGAATTCAATAAACGGGGCGCAATCAGTTGCATGAATGCTTTCCTGCAGTGCTTGGTAATACCCTCCCTGATTTTCATGGACCATGCTCTCAACAGGGATATGAGCAAAGAGTGGATTCCAACTGCTCAGGATCAATGTTTGCCAGAGTCGTCCCATGCGGCCATTGCCGTCGGCAAATGGATGGATGAATCCGAATTCACAGTGAAATACAGAACTGGTGATCAAAGGATGCTCTTCACTTGCCGCCAGCCACTGGAAGAGATCACGCATCAGGGTTGGAATGCGCTTGGCTGGGGGCGCCATATGCCGGACCTGATTTCCGTCCATCACCCCGACACCTCCCCTGCGGTAGACTCCAGCCTCATCGATCAGCCCAGACATCAGAATTCTATGCGCTTGCAAGAGAGCTGACTCGCTTTCCGGCTGCCACTGTCCAAATTGATCATAGGCAGCAATGGCATTTCGCACTTCGAGGATTTCCCGGGGGGGAGCAATAACTCTTTTCCCGTGAAGAAGAGCCGTGATCTGCTCTTCAGACAAGGTATTCCCTTCGATGGCCAGGGAACCTTGGATCGTCCGAACCCGATTGATACGGCGAAGCTGAAGCGCTCTCTCAGTATCGGTCAGGACCGTAAGCCGTCCCACGGCCTCACTTACTTGGGCGATCAAATGGACACTGGCCGGCGAAATGGTGTATGGGGGCTGGTATTGCTGATTCATGGCCTGCTTGTTCGTTCAGAATTTGAACGTCCAACATCGAACGTCGAACATCGAATTTTGAATGAAGAAAAAGAAGAATGAAAGAAAGAGCCATATTCGGGAATGGAAACATGTCTTGTCTTTGATTCACCATTCATTATTGGATGTTCGATGTTCGATGTTCATTCTGCTCTCATCACCGGGGCATCCCGGAGCTTTTTCGGAACAAGACCACGTATTCACCCATCAGACACCTGAAGCTAAAGCTTCCCTGCCTTGCGCCTCGAAGAGGCCTGAGCCAATGTGCAGGTTGGGAGCAGTCGGCCTTTACAGAACCAGATCTTGGATATACGCTCTGCAGCAACGCTTCGGGCACATTGGCTACATTTCCTTGATTTTTTCCGTGAGCTCCGGGATAAAATCCGTCAGATCCTGGACAACACCCACTTCCGCCGCCTGGAAAATCGGGGCCTTGGGATTGGTGTTCACGGCGACGATAAAGGGATTGCCCTTGACCCCGCCCATGTGCTGAAAGGACCCGCTGATCCCCAGAGCGAGATAGACCTTGGGTTTGACGGTTTGACCGGAGGTACCCACCTGACGCGATTTTTCCATCCATTTGGCGTCCACGATGGGTCTGGAACAGGACACAACCCCGCCCATGGCCTCGGCCAGTTCCTGAGCCAGCTCGATGTTTTCCTCTTCGCCGATGCCGCGGCCGACCGAAACCAGGATGTCCTCTTTGGTGATATCCACTTCACCAATTTCAGCCTCGAGCACTTCCTGAAAAGCCCGTTTCACCTCCACGCTCCCGGCTGCTTCGGATTGATCCAGCACCTGGCCGGCGGTGCTTTTGGATTCATCTGCAGGAAAGGAACCGGTCCGAACGGTCATGATCGCCCCCTGGGCGATGGTGCAATTCACATGGGTGGAGACCTGGCCCCCGAATTCCTGGCGCACGGTTTTCAGGGTATCGCCGTCCGCCCCTTCAATATCCACGACATCGGCCACAAAGCTCGAGTCCATCTTGATGGACAGGCCCGGGGCCAGATCCATGCCGAAGGTGTCATGGGGCACAAGACAGATGCAGTCTTTTGGCAGGAGATTGACCAGCATGCCCCGGATGATTTCAGCATTGGGATAGGCGAGTTCCTGCTTGTCCACTTTCCAGACCTCTGGATAGGTTTTGGCGGTCTCCTGACACAGGGCCTCCAGGCTGTCCCCAGCCCCAAAAACCAGGGCCGTGACCTGGGCCTGGGGATCGATCTTTCTGGCCGCATTCACCAGTTCGAGGGCGGAATCGTCGGCCAGGCCTTCATGATGTTCAATATAGGCAAAAATTTGGGTACTCATTATTTAATCCCTCCTCTGGCTTTCAATAATTCAATGAGCTTTGCTGCCACTTCTTCGCTGTCGCCTTCCAGTATTTCAGCGCCTTTGCCCATTTCAGGAACAAAATAATCGACCCGTTTGACCCTGGACCCGGTCTCGCCCACCTGATCCGCCGACAATCCCAGATCGGAAAGGCCCAGTTCCGGAATGTCCACGGAGGCCACTTTTCTGATGCCTCGGATTCCCACATACCGGGGTTCGTTGATTCCGGTCTGAATGGACAGCACGCAGGGCAGCTGAATAGTATTGATTTCCTGTTTTCCGCCTTCAATCTCCCGGCCGATTTTCAGGGAGGTCTCGTCAAGCACCTCAATTTCATTGACTAGAGAGGCATAGGGGTAATCCAGCATGGCGGCCAGCATCCCGCCTGTCTGAGCCGCACCCTCTTCAGCCTGGGCACCGGTGAGAATGAGGTCGTACCGACCCTGGTCGATGGCGGCCTTGAGTATCGCGGCCACGCCCCTGCCGTCGGAATTGTCAAAAGCGTCGTCCGTAAGCAGGATGCCTTTGTCCGCTCCCATGGCCATTTCCCGCCGCAGGACCTCTTCGGATTCTTCATCGCCCACGGTGATCACGGTCACGCTGCCCCCGACTTTGTCCCGGAGCTGAATGGCTTCTTCAACCGCATAATTGTCCCATTCATTCACCGAGTAGACGAGGTCCTCCCGTTCAATATCGTTTCCGGCACTGTTGATTTCGATTTCGTTTTCAGCGGTATCCGGCACTCGCTTGATACAGACTAAAATTTCCATACACGCCTCCTCTGTATGTCTTCCATACACTGTTATGTTAGAGAATACATCACCGAACTTACGAGACAGAGCACTTACTGGGCCGGCTCAGATGGAACCGATGCCACAGCCGGGGTGGCCAGCTGCTGCGCGATGAGCTCCGTGAAGTCCATGACCTGCATCTGGCCTTCCAGACCACTGGTTTTGACCCCGTCCTCCAGGTTGATCAAACAAAAGGGACAGCCGGTGACGATCACGTTGGCCCCGGCCGCATGGGCCATTTCCACGCGGACCTGCCCCATGCGGCGGTCTTCCACCGGTTCATAATAGAGCATCAGGCCACCTCCGCCGCAGCAAAAGGAGCGGTCCCGGCTCCTGTCCATCTCCACCCGTTTCATGCCGGGAATCTTGTCCAAGACCTCCCGCGGGGCCTCGTATATTCGATTATGCCGCCCCAGGTAACAGGGGTCGTGGTAGGTGAAGACCTGGTCCTTGTCCTGTATGAATTTCAACTGCAGGCGCCCGTTGTTGATCTGCCTGAGGACGAACTCGCTGATGTGCTCAACCGGCGGCAGGTCGTCGTAGTCTTTGAGCAGGCAGTTCAAGGCGTGGGGATCGTTGGTTACGATGCGTCTGGCCCCGGATTCCCGGATGGCCTTGGTGTTCTGCTCCTTGAGGGTGACAAAGAGCATTTCTTCGCCGAAACGGCGCACTTCATGCCCGCTGTCCTTCTCCGCCTTGCCCAGGATCCCGAAGTCGGTTCCCGCACTGAACAGAATACGGCTTGTGGACCGGGCCAGGGAGTGCAGACGCTCGTCATAGGAGGTGGAACTGTCCACGAAGTACAGGGTGTCGGCCTGCTCTTTCTTGGTGAGGATCTTGACGGTCTCGCCCTCCTCGAGCTCCTTGGTCCAGTCCGAGCGTTTTTTTTCCATCGTGCCGTAGGGGTTGCCCCGCTTCTCCAGGGCCCCGAGCGGCTTTTGAATGGATTGCGGGACCAGGCCCTCATCGACCATGCCCCGTCGCAGATCGACAATTTTGTCGATATATTCGATCATGACCGGGCATTCTTCCTCACAGGCGCCGCAGGTGGTGCAGGACCAGATCTCGTCCTCCTCGAAGACCTTGCCCATCAATGGTTCCTTCTCCTGGATCAAGCCGCGCACCGGGAATCGTTCAAAACAATAATCCCTGGATTTGATACTGATGAAGCGCGGGGAAAGCGGCCGTCCCACGGTATTGGCCGCACAGTTGTCCGAACAGCGGCCGCAGTCCACACAGGTATAACAATCCAGGATGTGCTTCCAGGTGAAGTCTTCGAAGTATTTGACCCCGAAGGATTCGAGGTCGTCCAGCTCTTCCTCGGAAATGCCCCATTTGACGGGTTTGACCGTCCCTTTGTCCAGTTTGGAAAAATAGACATTGAAGATCGAGGTGATGACGTGAAAATGCTTGCCAAAGGGCAGGAAGCAAAGAAAAAAGAAAAAAATGAGATCGTGGAGGTAATACGCGCCAAGGTGCAGGACCTGAAGCAGTCCCACTGGAGCTGATCCCAGGATGAGCATCAAAAACCAGGCCAGGCTCCCCGGGGCCAGAAATTCCGCGTGCAGCCCGGCCTGGTGTTGGGCGGCCGCCTGGCTGGCCGCGAAAAGGCTTTCAAACAGCATGAGGGCGCCGATGAGCCCCAGGACAAAAATGGCCTCACCGCTGTGATCCTGACCGTATTTCGGGGGGACGCTGTAGCGCTCCGGCTTGAAATAGTGACGGCGGATCCCGGCGACAACACAGGCGATAAGCACAACGGTCGCGGCATAGTCCTTGAGGAGGTCGTAGGCTGTGCCCAGAGGACCGCCCAGCCCGGGAAAGACAAAGCCTTCCTGAAAGCCGACGATCACCAGGCTCAGGGAGCGTACGCTCAAAATCAGAAAGCCGAAGAAAATCAGGATGTGCAGTACGCCGGCCAGCAGGTATCGCGGCTGCTTGTACTGGCCGAGCCAGAAGACGAGCACGTTCTTGAGCCGTTCGGGGATGTTTTCGAAACGAGGATCCGGAGCACCCTTGGCCAGCGGAACCAGGCGCTTGAACATGATAGAGCCAAAGGCGATGAGGCCGGCCAAGGGGATGAGCAGGCCCAGAAACCAGCCTGGAATCCCCAGGATCGGGGTTTCAGCCGGGGAGAACAGTATACTTTCCATAGCAGCGTTCCTTATGCTGAATAGACGAGTGAATATTGAAGATTGAACAAGCTGTTAAACTCTCGTATGAAACCTCACAAAACCGAAAAGGCCGGAATACCAGAAATCAGACAGCCTGTCATCTCTCAGCGGCCTGGGGCGGAAAGCCTCATTTTCCGCCGAATCCGTCTTCTTCCATGTCCACGGCCGCCCCGTTGGTTTTCAGGATGGAGCGCATTTTGCCCTGGGTGACCGGCAACACGGTGTGCACAAAAAACTCCAGGCTCTTGATCTGTCCATTGTAGAAGGGCTTGTCCTTTTTCTTGGCTTTTTCCAGCTTCTGCGCGGCCACTGAAGCGCGCCAGAGCAGCATCCAGGCCACGGCGACGTCGCCGCAGACATCCATGAAGGGATAGGCATGGGCAAAGGCCTGCATGACCTGCTCGGACATCGCTTTTCCGCCGAGATCCATGGCCACCTCGCCGAGCTTGTTCAAGGCCTTTTCCACTTCCGCGGCCTCGGCAGCCAGGGCCTCGTGCTCTTTGGCCTGGGCAATGGTTTTCTGCATCTCACCCATGAGGTCCATGATGGCTTTGCCTTTGTTCATGCCGAGCTTCCGGCCCAAGAGATCCATGGCCTGGATCCCGTTGGTGCCTTCATAGAGCATGGTGATGCGGCAATCCCGCAGGAGCTGTTCCTGGGGGTATTCCTTGGTGTATCCATAGCCGCCGTACACCTGGACCCCGGTATTGCAGACATCAAAGGCGCGGTCCGTGACATAGCCTTTGCAGATGGGAATGAGCACATCGATGATGCCCTGGTAGGTGTCCTTTTCCTCCTGGGTTTCGGCCAGTATTTTTTTGTCTTCGCAATAGCCCACATAATAGATCAGGGAGCGCATGCCTTCCACAGAGGTTTTCATGGACAGGAGCATCCGGCGGACATCGGGATGCTGAATAATCGGGACCCCCGGGGCGCTTTTATCCATGGCCTTGAGAAGGTGCCGGCCCTGCACCCGCTCCCGGGCGTAATTCACGGCGTTCATATAGGAAGCGCTGGCGCAGGCCTGACCCTGCATGCCCACCAGGAGCCGGGCCTGGTTCATCATGAGGAACATCTCCCGCATCCCTTTGTTTTCCTGTCCCAGGAGCAGCCCGCGGCATTGCCCCTTGCTGCCCAGGGCCATGGTGCAGGTGCAGCTGCCGTGAATCCCCATCTTCTCTTCCAGACCGGTGCAGACGATATCGTTGAACTCACCCAGACTGCCGTCGGCATTGACCCAGTATTTGGGAACCAGAAACAGGGAGATGCCGCTGGTTCCGGGAGGCGCGCCCTCGATTCTGGCCAGCACCGGGTGGATGATGTTTTCGGTCATGGAATGCTCCCCGCCGGAGATAAAAATTTTGGTGCCGGAGAGGGAATAGGTGCCGTCTTCGTTCTTGACGGCTGTTGTGCTCAAGGCCCCCACATCTGAACCGGCCTCCGGCTCGGTGAGCAGCATGGTCCCGGTCCATTCCCCGGTGTAGAGCTTTTTGAGGAACAGCTTCTTCTGCTCTTCCGTGCCGAACTGCTCCACCAGCTTCCCGGCGCCGTGGGTCAGGCCCACATAGAGCTGAATCCCGTAATTGGCGCCGATGATGTAGTCCGAAACCGCCATGCTCACGGTCCTGGGCATCCCCTGCCCCCCCCATTCCGGGTCCTCGGTCACCGCGGTCCACTCGCCTTCGCGCATCAGATTGTAGACCCGTTTGAACTCTTCCGGGATGGTCACCGAACCGTCTTTTTCCAGACGGACGCCCTCTTCGTCCCCGACTTTCAAGGTCGGCAGGATCTCTTTCACCGCCAGGTTTCTGGCTTCGTTCACGATGAGATCCACGGTTTTCTTGCTGAATTCGGCAAAGCGTTCACTCTTGCTGAATTGATCCACATTCAAGAGTTCATGAAGAACAAAATCAACATCTCGTCGGTCGGCAATTTGCTGGGCCATAATCGTCTCCTTTTTCAAACAAACTGTTGCACATTCGGTTGTTGCTTGCTGCTCACATCTTTCCGGACACCCGGGCAAGGGGCCCGGGCTCCAGCCGGCGGGGAAGCGCCTTCCTCTTCACCGTCGTCCGATGCCCTTGACCAGAATGTCGAACAAGGGCTCGGCCATGGAGGTCAATCGGTATTTGCCGCTGGAATACAACCAGGTGGTGATGACTTCATCAATGGCACCGATCATGATCTGCTTGACCAGGGCGATGGGCAGATCCGGCCTGATGACGCCCTCCTGCTGTCCCTGCCTGACGATGGACGAAACCAGATCAAAGTACATATCGGACATGTCCTTGATTTTTTCGTCCGAGAGCCTCCTTTTCATCCGGGTCTCGACCTGATAGACCACCGCCATGTCCCGATCGTTTTCAAACTCCAGGAGGTGGCGCTGAATCAGGGCTTGCAGTTTTTCCAGGGCATTGTCCGCCTTGTTCACTTCCTTTTTGAAACGGCCGAAGACCTCCCGGGTCTTATAACTGTAAAAATGATCCAGGATGTCGTCTTTGTTCTTGAAGTAGAGGTAAATGGTGCCGTCGGCCACCCCGGCTTCCCGGGCTATCTGGGAGATCGTGGACTTGTAGTACCCCTGTTCGGCAAAGATGGTGATGGCGGCCTGCAGGATCAGGTGATATTTTGATTGTTTTTTGAGAAGCGTCCGGCTGTTTTCAGGCATTGACAATTTCCCGGGCTTTCATTAATGAATGAATGTTCATTCATTCTTGGCTATCCAATGTTCCCAGAAATGTCAAGCTCATTTCCAGCACCATTTTTCGCTATGCAACACGCCTTCCAACACAAGGGTCGAAGCACAGCCCCGGCGGACCGGACCACCGGCCGGCAGCCCGGGCAGACCAGGGCCGGCCTCCGGCAAGGATCTTGCGAAAGGCCACTGAAAATCGCCCTGCTCAGCTATCGGAGCAATCCCTATTGCGGCGGGCAGGGCGTGTACGTCAGCTATCTGAGCAAGGCCTTAGCCGGCTTGGGCCATGAAGTGGACGTCATTTCCGGAGAGCCCTATCCCGACCTTGCCCCGGGGGTTCGTCTCGTTCCCCTCCCGGGTTTGAATTTCTATGCCTATTCAAACCCGGCCCAGGCCATCAAAGACAGAGGGCTTTGTTCCTGGATCGATTTCCAGGAATGGGCCGGCCATGTGACCGGTGGTTTTCCAGAGCCCTACACCTTCGGCCGGCGGGTGGTGAAGCACCTGGCAGGCGCAAACACGGCCTATGATGTGATCCATGACAACCAGAGCCTGTCCTTCGGGCTGTTGACCCTGCTGCGCAGGCAGATCCCCCTGGTCACCACGATTCATCATCCCATCACCCGGGATTTGCAGACCGCCCTGTCCGGCGAGAGCAACTGGGGCCTGCGCCTGCTGCACAGGCGCTGGTACAGTTTTTTGCGCATGCAGAAGAAGGTCGCCCCGAAGCTGCCGCGGATCGTTACGGTTTCCGCCTGTTCCAAACGGGATATCCTCCAGGATTTCAACATCGATCCGGACAGGGTTGCGGTGGTTCATAATGGTGTGGACCTCGAACAGTTCACTCCCCGGCCGGATGTTGCCAAAATCCCCGGCCGGATCATGACCACCACCAGTGCGGATGTCCACCTGAAGGGCTTGCAGTATCTGCTCCAGGCAGTCCATGCCCTGCACATGGATGATCCGGAGATCACGGTCACGGTCCTGGGCAAGCCCAGAAAAAACGGTCCCACCGCCCGCTTAATCCGGTCCCTCGGTTTGCAGTCCAGGGTCAGCTTCCGCACCGGCCTGAGCACCCGGGAACTCTGCCTGGAATATGCCAGATCCCAGATCGCGGTGGTTCCTTCCCTGTATGAAGGCTTCGGCCTTCCAGCCGCCGAGGCCATGGCCTGCGGCCTTCCGGTGATTTCCACCACAGGCGGGGCCCTGCCCGAAGTGGTCGGTGATGCCGGTTTGCTGGTGCCTCCGGCCGACGCTGAAGCACTGGCCCGGGCCATCCGCTGTCTGTTGGATCAGCCACTCCGGCGCGAAGAACTGGGGGTCATGGGACGCCGGCGCATGGAGCAGTATTTTTCCTGGGAGCGAAGCGCCGAAAAAACAGGGCGGATCTATCAGGAGGCCCTTGGCCGCAGCCATGCAGACCATTGATTTGCAAAAGCTCCGGCTTGCCCCGGGAGCCCGGGTTCTGGATCTCGGCTGCGGCCAAGGGCGGCATGCCCACGCCCTGTACCGGGACCATCCGGTGCGAGTCTGGGGCATGGACCTTGATCCTGAGGCAGCCCGGAAATCACGGCAGGGCTTTGCGCTCTTTGCCGGAGACCAGGATCATCACGGATGCTCCTGGCTGATGCTCAGCGGCGACTGCCGGGCCCTGCCCTTTGCCGATGCCTCTTTTGCCGGGGTGATCTGTTCCGAGGTCCTGGAGCATCTGTCCGACTATCACGGCGCTCTGCGCGAAATGCGGCGGGTTTTAGAGCCCGGGGGGATTCTGGCTGTTTCCGTTCCCAGATACGGCCCGGAACGCCTCTGCTGGGCCTTGAGCCGGGAGTATCAGCAGGACCCGGGCGGACATCTCCGCATCTTCAAAACCGGCCCATTGCTCCTGGAAATCAAACGCCTGGGCTTTGCCCTACTCGGAAAGCATCACGCCCACGCCTTGCACAGCCCCTACTGGTGGCTCAAATGCTGGCGCTGGTCCCGGCGTGATACCTGGTGGCCGATCCGGCTGTATCATCGCCTGCTTGTCTGGGACATGCTGCACAAACCGGTCCTGCTCAGGTTCCTGGAAGCAATCGGCAATCCCTTCCTAGGCAAAAGCTTGGTCCTGTATTTTCGAAAAATATCCTGATGTCAGTTTTGTCGCTGGCCGCGGACGTCCAATTTGATCGTAAAAGAAACTTTGAGAAATGAAGTTTCAAACGAGGGATTGCTCCGGCGAAGACGCCTCGCAATGACGGGTTACGGCGACAGTATGCCGGTAACACGAAGGTTCTTCATCGATAAAACTGACAATTATAGTATTCATCATCTGCGTAATGGTAAAATCGAACAGGATAAAATTCTTACAATCTCATGAAAAATCTGTATATTTCAAAAGGCCTCTATCCCAAAAGCTACTTTTCACTCAGCGCGGCGTATATTGCCTCGGTGCAGCTCCCCTCCGGCGCGATTCCCTGGTTTGAGCAGGGACTGCTCGACCCCTGGGATCATATCGAGGCCGCCATGGGGCTGTCCATTGCCGGACGCCGCCATGAGGCGCGCCTGGCCTATAGCTGGGCCAGGGAGCATCAACTGCCGGATGGAAGCTTCTGGCCGGCCTATGCCGATGGCACCGCCCTGGATACCACGCGCAAGGAGTCCCATCATGCCGCCTATCTGGCCACCGGCATCTGGCATGATTTTCTGATTCACAAGGAGAGGGATTTTTTGAAGAGCATGTGGCCGAGTGTGGAGGCGGGCATCGAGTTCACACTCAGCCTGCAGTCCCCAGGCGGTGAGATCGCCTGGGCCCGGCTGACAGACGGCACTGTCTATCCCGATGCCTTGATCACTGGGTGCAGCTCGATTTACAAGAGCCTGGAATGCGCGGTCTGCATCGCCCGGGAGCTTGGCCTGGATAAGCCTGACTGGCTGGAAACCCGCCGGCGTCTGGGGGAGACCATCAGAAACAGGAGCGATCGTTTCGACAGAACCTGGCCCAGTAAAGCCCGGTATTCCATGGACTGGTTCTATCCGGTTCTGACCGGGGTCTGTCTCGGATCCGCAGCCAGGGCCAGGCTGTCCGGCCAATGGGAACTGTTTGTCCGGCCGCACCTGGGCTGCTGCTGCGTGACTGACGAACCCTGGGTCACGGTCGCCGAATCCTGTGAACTGGTCATGGCCCTGGTGGGGGCCGGGGAGTATTCAAAAGCGGCGCATATCTTCAGCTGGCTGCACCACAACCGGGATCACACCGGGGCCTACTGGACCGGATATCAAATCGATTGCAATTGCTATTGGCCTGCGGAGCGTCCGACCTGGACGGCCGGAGCCGTCCTGCTGGCCGCGGATGCCCTGGCCGGAGTCACGCCGGCGGCGGAACTGTTCACGAGTGTTTCCTTTCCGGAGGAGGGGATGGACCAGGGCAAAAGTCAGGGCCTGCTGAGGGCACACTCCTGAAGCCTTGCCTTGCGGATCAGTCCTTGCGCGTTCGTCCGGCGGTCAGAGTGAGGATATTGGTCTCGCCTTCCCGGGTGGAGGTCACCTCGTCAACCATGGTCTGCATAAAGAAAAACCCCAGTCCTCCCACGGGTCTTTCCTCGAGGTCCAAGGTCAGATCGGGCTCGGCAATGGCTGCATTGTCAAAAGCGATGCCCGTATCCAGGAAGCGGATGATGAGCTGCTCCCCTCCGGGGTCCAGGCTGCACTCCATGAGCACGTCACCGGCGTCTCCTTCGGGATAGGCGTGTTGAAAGATGTTGACCAGCGCCTCTTCCGCAGCGAGTTCGATTTCCCGGATGCGTTTTTCCGGAAAATCATGCCGGGCGGCCGTGTCCCTGATTCCCGACAGGAACTGTTCGAGATTCTGCACATCAGCCGAAAGCCTGATCCGAACCATTGACAGCCTCCCCAGGTCCATCCCGCCCGATCATGGACAGGTCGAAGGTTACATATCGCTCAGGGCCGCGTCCACAGTATCGTAGATTGGAATAATGGCTTTAAAACCGGATATTTCAAAAACTTCTTTGACCGTATCCCTGAGATCGGCCAGAACAAAAGCGCCCTGACTGGCCTTGATTTTTTTGGCCGAGGCCAGGATGCTTCGGAGACCGGCACTGCTGATATATTCCAATTGGGAAAAATCAATCACAAAATGTTTGTCGCCTTCCTGCAGCATGCCGGTGATTTGTTCCTCAAAGGCCGGGGCTGAAACAGCATCCATCCTTCCGATGACCCGAACCAGATTCGTTCCGTTTTTTTTGGTGGCTTCAATGTCCATGATTGCTCCTGTTGCTGGACCAGCGTTTCTCAAAGGGGCCTTGGCACCTGCCGGCGCTCAACCGGTCAAGGGTCTGCGTTCAAAACAGTTGTACCTTGTGATCTTCAATCTGTCAACACATTGACAAATCAGTATTTTTCAACAAACCAGGATTATCCGGCTTCCTGCATATTCCCGGAGCACATCAGTTCCAGGCCTTCGCGCAGATGCTCCTGCAAGATCTGCTCGGCCTTTTCCTGATCCCGCTCTTGAACGGCCTTCAGGATTGCCACATGCCAGTTGATGAAATTTGACAAATCGGAATAATGAAACTTTTCAAAATTGAGAAAAATCCTGGATTGACTTTCCAAGGTCAGCCAGACGGACAACAGTTTTTCGTTGCCCGAGAGTTCGCACAATCGTTTGTGAAAACGCAGGTCTTCTTCAATCACCTTGCGGCTCTTTCGCTCCTCGCCCGCCTTGGTCATGGCTTTGACGATGGTCTGCAGTTTCTTGAGTTCCGCAGCGCTGGTCTTGGGGATCAAGCTCCGGAGGGCCAGCCCTTCCAGGGCGCCGCGGAGCTGATAGAGGTCTTCAATGTCTTTTTGGCTGAACCGGGCCACTGTGGTTCCCTTAAAGGGAATCGACTGCACCAGTCCTTCTTTTTCCAGCTGCCTGAGGGCCTCCCGGATAGGAAAACGGCTGATGCCCATCTCATTGGCCAGCTCGGTTTCGATGAGCCGGTCCCCCGGCTTCAGTCTTCCGTCCTTGATGGCCGTCTGGATCTGTTTCAAGGCCTGAACCATCAATGTCGGCCGTTCCTGTTTATCAAAGACGTGAGACATAATTCAGACTTCGTACCTCAATTGTGATGATTACTTAATACGCTTCAATGAATGTACATAATTTGCTTGGCTTCAAAATAGGACATTCTTTTGGTTTCTGGTGTCAGCCCTGCCTCTGGCTGGGCTGACACATAATTATTTGATATTTAAGTTAATATAAAATTGAGTCGATATATCGCCCATCGTGTTAATCGACATTTGCCAGTTTGATCAGTGAAGAAACTTTGCTTTTCCAACAGGCTGTCGCATTCACCCGTCATTGCGAGGCGTCTTCGCCGAAGCAATCCTTGACAAGAGGTTTTTCTGAAAGATTGCTTCGCTTCGCTCACAATGACGGGCGTTGATCAATGCTTGGAACTATGACTCCATTCGTTTGAAGTTTCATACGAGGAAAAAAAGATATAATTATGTCAAACAAACCCGGTCCAGGATCTCCCGTCCACCCGCGGCGATGATCCGCCGGGCCACATCCCGACCCAGGGCTTCGGGAGTGTGAACGTCCCCTGTCCCTGATTTGCGGATCAGAGACTGCCCGGAAAGATCAGAGACAAATCCGGACAGATGGATCGATCCGTCCTTGAGTTCGGCAAACGCGCCCAGCGGCACCTGACAGCTGCCCTCGAGCTCCCGGAGAAAGGCCCGTTCGGCACGCGTGGTGATTCCGCTGGGTTCATGATCCAATACGGCGAGCAGCCGGGCAAGCTCCTGATTGTCCCGTTTGTACTCGATTCCCAGGGCGCCCTGCCCCACAGCCGGCAAAAAGTCCGGAGGGCCAAGGCGGTATTGATGCCCTACCCGGACGCCAAGGCGCTGCAGTCCGGCTGAGGCCAGGATGATGGCCTGGTAGTCGCCCCGCTCCAGTTTTCGGATCCGGGTGTTCAGATTGCCCCGCAGGTTTTTGATCTGCACATCGGGCCGGAAACTCAGGATTTGTGCCTGGCGGCGCAGACTGCCGGTGCCCACCACCCCGCCCGCGGGCAGGGAATCCAGATCCGAATACTCCAGACTCACCAGGGTGTCGGTGGGATCGCCCCGCTTGGGAATGACCCCGAGGGTCAGTTCCGGAACCAGTTCTCCAGGAACATCCTTGAGGCTGTGCACGGCCAGATCAGCCTGTCCGGCCAGAATCGCCTCCTCGATTTCCTTGACAAAGAGGCCTTTTCCTCCGAGCTTGGCCAGGGGTTTATCCAGGATCGTATCGCCCATGGTTTTGACGACTTTCAGATTCACGGCAAGCCCCGGGTCGTGTTCCCTGAGCCGGGCGGCAATGAATTCCGCCTGCCAAAGAGCCAGCTGGCTGCCCCGGGTGGCGATGGTCAGTGTGCTGTGCATGGCGGCTGATCCTCAACCGCAGGTGGCGCAGCTGCCTCCGGCACAGCCGGAACACCCGGAACCGCTGGAAGGCTGGGAAGCGCTCATTCCGGTCTCGTGACCAGACCCTCCGAATTTGGAACGGCATCTGGACATGAGTTTCCGGGTCTCGCCTGAACCGCAGTGCGGGCAGGACACAGCGTCCTCCCGGCCGAGGACCAGGTCTTCGAATTGCGTGTTGCAGCCGGTGCAGGTATATTCAAAAATGGGCATGTTCTTCTCCTGTTGCAAATAAAAGATGATCCACCAGGGCACACAAGATGTGCCCGAGGCTTATATGGACTTCCTGGATCAAGGGGGTTTCGCTGCAATCGACCTGCAGGAGGTGCTCGCAACGATCCCGCATCAATCCGCCGTCGCAGCCGGCAAGGCCGATTCTCGTCATGCCGATGGTCGCGGCCTGCTCCAGGGCCAGCACAATATTTGGACTGTTGCCGGATGTGGACAAAGCGAGCAGGACATCGGCCGGCCGGGCCAGAGCCTGGAGCTGTTTTCGGAAAACATGCTCGAAGCCGTCGTCGTTGCCGATTGCTGTAATGACTGATGTGTCCGTTGTCAAGGCGATGGCCGGCAAAGGCCGCCGCTCGATCTGAAAACGGGAGACAAATTCGGCTGCCAGATGCTGGGCGTCAGCGGCGCTGCCTCCATTGCCGCAGAGGATGATTTTCCCCTCGTTCTGCAGGCAGGCGGTCAGGACTTTGGCCGCGGTCTCCACCCGCTCTTGGTTGGCGGTGAAGAAATCCAGGCGGATGCGGGCGCCCCGGGCGGCATAGCTTGCAATAATGTCCTGAATTGACGGCGGCATACTGACCCTCTCTCGCTGGGAATTTTAGATTGTGTTGGAGAGACTCCAAGATACTCCAAGGCCTCTCGGTCTGGTCTGCACAGAGCCCTGAAAGGCCGGACTTGGCCTTTGTTCGAGTCTGTGCTATTTTTCGGTTTCGTTGGCTCGTAAGTGATCAAACTGGCAGTCGTTGATCTACAAGAGAAACAGCATAACGATATAGTTACATATTGCAATAAATATCAAAAAGTTATATGTCAGCTTTGCCAGAGGCAAAGCTGACACCAGAAGCATGAGGGCCGCATGGCATCAGATCCGCCGGTCTTTTCACCCGGCCCGGGAGCGAGCGCAAATGTCCGGGATGAGCACGCGTCCTGCCTGACGCTCATGGGGCCGTTTCAAGAGGAAACCCGGTGCATTGCCGAACAGCTGGCAGGCCGTCTTCAATGGGGCTGGATCGACACGGACCACCTGGTGGAAGCTTGGTTCGGCCTGAGCCTGGATGCCATGAAAACCCGCCTGGGGCCGGCCGGTTTTCTCGCGGCCCACGAGCAGGTGCTTCTGGAACTCAATGTCGCCTGTCTGGTTATCGCGGCCGGAAGCGGAGCGGTCTTGAGTCCGAAAGTGGTGCGCTTCCTGCAGCACCAGGGAACACTCGTTTTCCTCCGGCCGCCTGACCGGACATGGGAGCAGCACATCCAACAGGAGTTCCTCCGGGGATTCCATCTCGAACCCGGTGTATCCGGACAGGATCTGCTGCTGGAGTTCAATGGCCGGCTTCCCCGGACTGCGGATCTTGTTCTGCCGGAGGGCGTTTGTTCTGCTGAGTCTGCCGCAGAGTCTATTCTCAAGGGTTTGTATGAACACCAGGAAACAGGGATCGAAGCAAAACAGGCTTTTTGAGCGCCTGGAAAAACTCTATGCTGCGATGGAGGCTGAATATGACCGGGTGGCCCGGCGCATCGGCCTCGATTGCCGGGGATGCCCGGACAACTGCTGCGTCAGCTACTTCCAGCATCACACCTACATTGAATGGGCGTATCTCTGGCACGGACTGCGTCAATTGTCCCGGGACTCCAGAGACTCCTATCGTGAAAAAGCCCGGGACTATTCACGTCAATGCGAGGCCCAGCTCCGCAGGGGACGCCGGCCGGAAATCATGTGCCCTCTCAATGAAGACGGCTTGTGTGTTCTGTACCCGTTTCGTCTGATGATCTGCCGTTTTCACGGCGTGCCCAACCAGGTCACCATGCCGGACGGCACCAGGCGGCAGTTTCCAGGGTGCATCGTCTGTCAGCACAGAACCGAGAGCCTGGACCGGGTTCCGGTCCTGGATCGGACCGCCTCCTATATCAAACTGGCGGAACTGGAGCGAACATTCACCGCTGCTGCGGCGCATCCATTGCCCAAAGTGGATTTGACCCTGGCAGACATGCTGGTACAGGGTCCTCCGGACCTGATGCCTTGATCAGAATACAGCCCACATTTTTTCACCTTTTGCCTGCAGGACCATGTTCTGCAACGGAGGCGGCAATGAAGGTTTCCATCGTGAAAGCACGGCAATGCATCGCGGTTCCACTGGGCTTCCTGGCGGTTCTGAGTGTCCTGCTTCTCACCGGATGCGCCCATCAGACCGTGGCGCATTTGAAGCGCAATCCCTGGCAGCTGGGTCAGGAACAGACGCTGGCCATGAAGTACCTCACGTTTGAGTATGTCTGCAGCCAGGAGACAGACAGTCTCCGGGTCCGGGGCTCGGCCCTGGTCAGGCCGGATACCGTCCCTGAATGGGTCGTGTATGCCAAGGATGTCTGGCTGGGGGCCTACCTCAGCGACCGCAGAGGCAGCGTTCTGGCCAAGGACCTGGTCATTCTGAAATCCCAGCAGCTGGATAAGCGGAAAGGGTTTCCCTTTGATGTGCAGCTTGAACCGCAGGACATGGGCAGCCCGGGGCCATTATTTCTCACCTTCGGGTACCGCCTGGTCTTGACCGCCGGGGTCGAACCAGGCCCGGACGCGGAAACGGAGAAACCGGTCTTTTTTGCCAGTGAATCATCGCTGTTGAACCTCTAACACCTTATTTATACCGGAAGACAATGCGCCCCCGCGTCAGGTCGTACGGCGAGAGCTCGACCTTGACTTTATCCCCCGGCAGGATCCGGATATAATGTTTCCGCATTTTGCCGGATATATGCCCGAGTATCTCGTGACCGTTCTCCAACTCGACCTTGAACATGGCGTTGGGCAGCGCTTCCAGCACTTCGCCCATTACTTCAATCGATTCTTCTTTTGCCATACCTGTCCTTTTGTGTGCTCATATTTTGCGTGAATGCACCTTCAATCCCTGATCTGCTCCCACTGCGGGGCCGACACCTTCCCGCCCTCCAGGCTGAGCACGGCATATCCTGCCTGGTCGTGACGGGGCAGTGAAAAACTGCCCGGATTCAGAACCAGGGGGCCGCCGGTGGGCTCCTGCCAGAGACGCTGATGGGTATGTCCGAAGCAGATCAGGTGGAGACCGGGCTCGAAAGGACCGCCTGCACCATCGCTCCAGTCTCCGATACCGAAATCGTGCACCAGTCCAATGCTCGCGCCGCCGGTCCGGACGACCCGCTTGAACGGGAGATCGGCGGCCCAGGCTCCCTGGTCCATATTGCCCCTGACGGCAAAGAAGCCGGGGTGCGCGTTCAAATACGCATACACGGATTCCCCGGTGAAATCGCCGCAGTGCAGGACAGCGTCCATATGCACAAGTTGATGTTCAAAAACGTTCTGCAAGCGGGTATTCGGCGACGGCATATGCGTGTCGGAGAGCACAGCGATCCGCAAGAGGCCTCCTTGGTTCATTGGGCGTTTGCTTGGGCCGGAGCGGCCTGCACCGGACTTTGGCCGGTGACGTCAAATGAGCATTCAATCCGCAGCGGCCGGTTCAGCTCCTTCAGTCCGGAAAGATCCGTAAACACGATCCCGTCCACCAAGTCCACGATAAAATCCCCCAATTCGGAAGGACCCCTGAGGTCCGTGATCCATCGACTGTTCAAGTGTCCGGAGTTCCGAATCTCAATCTCCAGGCTGACCAGGCCGAGGGCCGGGGGGGTGGCGCGTTCCCAGTGGGCTATAATCTTTTTCTTGATTTGTTTCAAGATTTTTTGGAGCCTGGAATCATCAATCGGCCTATCCAGCGCGTTCTTTGATCTTTGCACAGAGCTCAGAACAGGGCGTTCCGCTGATGTGGCGGCTGTGCCGGAAGAGGCTGCAGAAACCCCGGCTTTCGCGCTTTGGACCGGTTTTGGGGCCATCGTCTCCCGGTCTTGATCCTGCGGTTCTCTTTCGGAGACAAGCTGCACCGTCATCTCCCGGCGCCTTTCGGACGCCGAGTCAGGGGCCTGATCAACAAAAAGGCACAGTACAGGCGCGTGCAGCACACAGGATAACAGCAGGGGAAGACACCACAGGTGAAATTTCCCTTTGTCCATAGGGTTACGGGACCGTCACCCAAGGTTATGCCTTCAGGCGTTCGTGAGCTGTTCAAACCACCAGGCATCGGATTCGGTCTGCAGGATTGTGGCGGCAAGCCGGTTTCCGGTCTCGGTGTGCAGTCGCTTAAGCGCGTAGTCCAGCCATTTCGCAGCATAGGGATTGCCGAGGTCCTGCTCTTCTTTCAGGCTGAGGATAAAATCCAGCTGGTCGGCATCCTGGGCCAGGACGGCCTCGGGGCTGGTCCCTGCCTCGAGCTCCCGCTGTCCGGTCCGGATGGAATCAGCCAGTCCGGTCCCTGTGAGTGCATCGTCCAGGGCCTTTTCCGCATCCGTTCGATTGTAGAGCTTGTTCACGGAGTTGAAGTCGCCGGTCCGGGCCTCGTGCAGATCATGAAACAGGCACATGGCCACCACTTTGCTCCAGTCCGCATCGGTCAATCTGGCCAGAATATAGCCGATCACCGTGGTGCGGAAGGAATGCTCGGCCACGCTTTCCCTCCCGGAGCCCAAAAAATGATACCCGGACCGCGGCAGCTTGCGCAACATTCCCACTTCAAACAAGAAATCAGCCAATCGCTTCAGACGATGGCCCGGTGTCTTTTCCATGCATGCATCCATGTTGCAGAGTTCTTTTTGAAGCTCAAAATACCAGAATATGCCGGACTCTGAAACGGTGAACCAAGAAAACCTGAAACAGGGGGCTTGCCCCTGTTTCAGGTTCGGTAGTCCGCATTGATCTTCACATACTCCGGGCTCAAATCCGAGGTCAGAACGGTGGCCTCGGCCTCGCCTGCTCCGAGGGCGATGCGGATAAAAATCGAATCAGCCCTGAGCAGGGGTTTGAGGAGAAGATCCAGGTCGGCCCGCACCGGTTGCCCCCGGAGAAAGACCGGCCGATCGCCAAAGGCGATACTCACCCGTTCGGGATCAAAGCAGGCCCCACTCCGGCCGAGAGCTGCCACAATGCGGCCCCAGTTGGGGTCCTGGCCGTACATGGCCGTCTTGACCAGGGGGGAATGGGCCACGGTTCGGGCGGCCTCCTCGGCTTGAGCCGTATCTTTGGCCTCCTGGACCTGGATCTGAATCGTTTTGGTGCCGCCCTCGGCATCCTGGATGAGCATGCTGCTCAATTCCCGGCAGACATCCGTGAGAGCGGACTGCAATTCAGGGAGATGGCACTCGTCCGGACTGATGCCGGAACATCCGTTGGCCAGGGCCAGAACGCAGTCGTTGGTGCTGGTGTCGCCGTCCACCGTGATCCGGTTGAAGGTGGTCCTGCCGGCATCGGACACCAGGCGCCGGAGACAATCCCGGGACAGAGCGGCGTCGAGGAGGATGAAGCTGAGCATGGTGGCCATATTCGGGCAGATCATGCCCGAGCCTTTGGCCATACCAAGCACCCGGATTTCACCGCCGGCCATCTGCAGCGTCCGCCAGGCGAGCTTGGGGAAGCTGTCCGTGGTCATCATGGCTTTGGCGACATCCAGGGGGCCGGCGCTGGACCGGCTGGCTGCAAGCCCCTCCAGGGCCCGGGCAAAGCGGTCCATGGGCAGTCGATCGCCGATCACCCCGGTTGAAGCCGGAAGGATTGACAGCTTCTCCAGTCCCAGGGCCTCGGCGAGCAGATCGCAGCTCAACCGGCAGTCGGCCAGTCCGTCTTCACCCGTGCAGGCATTGGCCTGTCCGGCATTGACCAGAATGCCGCTCACGATTTCCCGCTCCGCCAACACTGCTTTGGCCACGATCACCGGGGCCGCCTGAAAGCGGTTTCGGGTGAACATCCCCCCGGCGGCGGCCGGCACCTCGCTGCCGATGAACGCGAGATCGTCCCGTCCGGTGTACTTCAGTCCGGCAGCCGTACTGCAGAAATAATAGCCTTTAGGTATGGGGATCATAGCTCAGACATTTGGACTTTGTGACAAATTTGGCTCTTAACTCTTTAAAATACCTTAATTGTTTTCAAAGTTGGGCATTCATGAGGTTTCTGGTGTCGGGTGTCAGCCCTGCCGCTGGCCGCAGGACGTCCAGTTTGATCATAAAAGAAACTTTGAGTTGTCTCCTCCGTCACCCCGGCGTAGGCCGGGGTCCAGCTTTTTCAGTCTGGATTCCGGCCTGCGCCGGAATGACGGAGTAAGAAAAATGAAGTTTCATACCAGGTGTCAGCGCGGCCGCTGGCAGGGCGGACCAGCCAGTTTGATCCGTGAAGAAACTACGTTTTACCGACAGACTGTCGCCATAACCCGTCATTGCGAGGCGTCTTCGCCGAAGCAATCCTTGACAAGAGGCTTCTCTAAAAGATTGCTTCGCTTCGCTCGCAATGACGAGCGTTGATCAATGCTTGGAACTGT
>CAZUMF010000003.1:0-50246 GCA_964621385.1 uncultured Desulfohalobiaceae bacterium | reverse complement strand
TACACGAGCTCAATACACAGTTGCTGAGTGTTGCCAGCACCCTGGCCAGCAGTGAACGTTGGATCGTCTACCGGGTCATCCTGCCTTTGGCCCTGCCGAACATCTTTACCGGGCTCAGGCTGCAGGCCGGCATGGCCTGGCGGGTGATCGTTGCGGCGGAAATGGTGGCCATCCCCACAGGCATCGGCGCGCTCATGATGCGTGCGGAAAGTCTGGTCCGGGTGGATGTGATTCTTGTCTGCCTGCTGCTGCTCTCTGTCATGTGCCTTTTGTTTGAGCGCTTTTTCATTCTTGTGGAAGAGCAGTTGACTGCCGGGTGGAAGTGACATGCCTGCTGTGAAACTGGCCGGGATCACCAATTATATCTGCCGGGACCTCTGCCTGGAGATTCACGATGGTGAACTCCTCGTCCTCCTCGGTCCGACCGGTGCCGGCAAGACGACCCTCTTGCACGTGATTGCCGGACTGGCTGCGTATCAGGGCCGGGTCTTTTTTGACGGGTATCCAGTGGACGATCTGCCGCCCCGGCAGCGGCAGGTGGGCTTTGTCCCCCAGACTTACTGTCTGTTTCCGCATCTGACAGCGGCAGAGAATATCGGTTTTGGACTCCGGGCGCGGGGCTGCAGCAGGGACATCCGTGAGGCCAGGATCCAGGAGCTTCTGACCTTGTTCCGCATCGAATCCCTGGCGGATCGCTATCCATACAAGGGTCTGAGCGGGGGGGAGCAGCAAAGGATCGCCCTGGCCAGGGCTCTGGCCCCCTGGCCGCGGGTCCTGCTTCTGGATGAGCCTTTGAACAGCCTGGACCAGCGCACAGCCAAATACCTGCGCCTGGAGTTGCGGCGCCTGCAGCAGCAGCTGAACATGACCACGGTCTACGTCACGCACAACCAGCAGGATGCCTCTGAAATCGGCGATCGAGTCGCCCTGCTGAACAAGGGGCAACTGGAACAGGTGGGACTCTATGGGAAACTCTTTTTTGCACCAGACAATCCGGTGGTTTCACGATTTTTCGGATCCCACAATATCTTTACCTGCCGGCACTGTGTGCCCAAGGCAAGCGGCCTAGCTGAAGTGGAGCTGAACGGGGTTTCCCTGGTGGTTCCCTATGAAGGCCGGCCCATTGAAAGCGTGGCCATTTCACCCTGGAACATTTTCCTTTCGGCGGTCCCGGCTCCTGGGCCGCAGGTCAACCGGCTGAAGGGATCAGTCTTTGAGATTGAGGCAGCAAGCGCCTGTGTCTGGATTGAGGTGCACTGTGCCGGGGAGCAGTTTATGGTGGCCATGTCCAAGGTTCTCTGGGATGAAAGCGGGCTTCGAGCAGGGGACAGCGCCTATTTGGTGCTGCCCCTGCGCTGGATAGAGATCAAGGATGGAGACGTGAATAAACGAATGAGAGAGTGAATGAATGTCCAATAAGTACAGATCCTCAGCAAAGTGCATTCCTGTGGAACAAGCGGCGGGCATGGTCCTGGCCCATGATATGACGGAAATCCGGCCCGGAGAGTTCAAGGGTCCGGCCTTTACAAAAGGGCAGATAATTTCCGAGGAGGATATCCCCCACCTCCGGCGCATCGGCAAAGAGCATCTCTATGTTCTGGAGCTTGAACCCGGGGAGGTCCATGAAGACGATGCCGCGATTCGTTTGTGTCAGGCCCTGGCCGGGCCGGGCATCCGGTTCGATCCCAATCCTTCGGAGGGGAAGATTTCCCTGAAGGCGGCGCATTCCGGACTGTTGAAAGTCGATGTTCAGGCCTTGCTGGAATTGAACTGCGTGCCGGATATCTGCTGTTCTTCACGGCATAATCATGCCGTCCTGGAAGCAGGTGATATCGTAGCCTCCATCCGGGCTATTCCCTTGATCATTGATGAATCGCTCTTGAACCAGGCTGTTGCGGTGGCTGAGAAGGCGTCCGGACTCTTTAGGGTCAAACCGCTGGCCAGGCCCAGGACCGGGGTGTTCATCACGGGCAACGAGGTCTATTCCGGCCTGATCGAGGATAAATTCGGCCCGATTATCAAAAAGAAGCTTGATTGGTACGGCTGTTGCATGGAGGCGCCTGTGTTCAGCCCGGACGAGACAACCCGGCTTGTGGAAGAATTGCATCATATTCTTGCCGGCGGTGTTGAATTGCTCATCGTGGCCGGAGGCATGAGCGTGGATCCGGACGATATTACCCGGATGGCCATTGCCCAGGCCGGAGCAGAGGATGTGGTCTATGGGACCCCCGTGCTGCCCGGGGCCATGTTCCTTTACGGCCGTTTCGGCCAGGTGCCTGTTCTCGGGCTGCCGGCCTGCGTGCTGTTTTACAAGGCAACGGTTTTTGATCTCATTCTGCCGAGGGTCCTGGCCGGCGAACGCATCACCCGGAGGGATATCGCGGCCCTGGCCCACGGAGGGCTGTGTCTGAACTGCGAACGCTGCCGGTTTCCCGTCTGTCCTTTCGGGAAGTCGTGACGCATTGGTTATTCTGTATTGGCTTGCGGGCGAAGCCAGTTGTGGAGTGTTCAACGTCGAATACAGAAACAAGCATTAAGGATGGTCTCATGATGGTTCAACAGGTCAAAGTCGGTATTCGAGGAGCCGGAGATCTGGCTACAGGGGTGGCCGTCCGTTTGTGGAGAAGCGGTTTCCAGGTGATTATGACCGAGATCGACAGGCCGCTCACGGTTCGGCGGCGGGTGGCCTTTTCCGAGGCCATTTTTGCGGGAGCGGTGCGGGTCGAAGAGGTGACCGCCCGGCGGGCGAATGATGCTGCCGAGGCTGGACATATGCTCAATCGCAATCAGATCCCGGTACTCGTTGATCCACAAGCCGAGACCCTGAAGCAGCTGTCCCCGGATGTTCTGGTGGACGGTATCATGGCCAAGCGCAATCTCGGGACCGGGCTGGAGGACGCCCCATTGGTTATCGGTTTGGGACCGGGGTTCACGGCCGGATTGGACGTTCACGCGGTGATCGAGACCAAGCGGGGCCATTTTCTGGGACGGGTGCTCCGGGAAGGCCAAGCCGAGGCGGACACCGGTATCCCAGGGGCGGTCATGGGCTACACTGGACAGCGGATCGTCAGGGCTCCGGAAAGTGGCCCGTTTCAAAGCAGGCTTGAAATCGGCGCCCTGGTCCAGGAAGGTGACCTCCTTGGATATGTGGAAGACCATCCGGTGCCGGCCCCCCTGACAGGGGTTCTGCGCGGCCTGATTCACGACGGGGTCGAGGTCAGACCGGGAATGAAAATCGGAGACGTGGACCCCAGAGGCAACCAAGACGGCTGCCGGACCATCTCGGACAAGGCCCTGGCCATCGGCGGCGGGGTGCTGGAGGCGATACTGGCCTGGTTGTCGGGACGACTGAAGCGCTAGGATTTTCGATTTTTGATTTTCAGGCCGAAACTGATTTCACCCGCAAACCAAGACACACAATATACCAGTAAGTTATCGGGGAGAAAAAACGTGCATTATCTCTGACGAGATAAGTTTCAAAAATGTTTCTGTCTTTTATCCCGAACGGGATTGCAAACTTGAGCTTTGCGGTATGTTCTGCACCAATCATGCCTGTAGTGTGATTGGTGCAGAGCTACCCCGCAAAGCTGAACTCTTTACTTGGCGTACTTTGCGACCTTGAGCGAGTCCGCGAGCGGGCGGTTCAATGTCCTTTTTCTTCTGTATTGGGTTGCGGGCGGAGCCACCTTTGGACAAATATTGCGGCGATTCCATGCGTGCGCAGGAACACAAGCAATCCCGCATCGCCGGGATCGTTCTGGCGGCCGGGCAATCTTCCAGGATGGGCCGGGTAAAGCAGCTCCTGCCCTGGCAGGGGACCACTCTCCTGGGGGCGGTCCTGGAGCAGGCCAGACGGTCTTGTCTGGATGAGCTCATCGTTGTCCTGGGGGCTGCCTCCGACCGGATTCAAGACACCGTTGATCTCCAGGATGTGCAGGTCATTGTGAATCCTGCCTATGTCCAGGGACAGAGCACGTCCCTCCAGGCCGGACTGGCGGTTCTGCCCGATGCTGTGCAGGCTGCGGTGTTTCTCCTGGGGGATCAGCCCCTGGTCTCTGCCGCGACCATCGATCGGATCATCAAAGCCTATACAGAGACGCACGCGTCCCTGGTGATCCCGGTCCATGCAGGGCGGCGGGGCAACCCCGTGCTTATTGACCGCGGCCTGTTTCCCGAACTCATGGCTGTAAAAGGCGATACCGGGGCCAGGGTTCTGTTCGAGCGCTACGCGGATTCGATGTACAAGGTGCCGGTCGCGGACAACGGAATCTGCCGTGATATCGACACCTGGGAGGACTATCAGCATCTGCTCGGGGAGACACCGGGGGATAAACACGCAAAATAATATCTTGGATTTTTTTATCTCCCTGCATGGAGCATTTTAAGCGTTTGCTGAATGTGTTCTGTAA
The DNA here is from genome assembly GCA_964621385.1 of uncultured Desulfohalobiaceae bacterium. GTDB lineage: Bacteria > Desulfobacterota > Desulfovibrionia > Desulfovibrionales > Desulfothermaceae > JAABTT01. The sequence goes on along the minus strand of CAZUMF010000003.1, from coordinate 45,837 downwards.
CGCCTTCCTCAAGCGTATGAATCCTGAATCCCATCTCTTGTTCTAAACGGGTTCCATCAATTTGATGCAGGAGTGGTCGCTTGGGTCTTTGTCTGTCGTAGGCGACCTTGAGGTTGGGGTAGGTATTCCGAACAATTGCTGTAAAATCAACGGGTGTTCCAGGATGGCCCCCCGAATTATAGATCCGGTAGTGGAGATGTTTTTCTTTTGCTAAAAAAATCAGTTGCTTTGCAACATCATCAACATAGATATAACTGGATTGCTGCTCCGGCGGTAAGGGAATAGATGCTGGTTCGTTTTGTATTGCAGCGTGAATCATTTGATCGATCCAGGCGGTCACCCCTCGGTCTTTCCGGCCGGGGCCATAGACTGCCGATATGCGAAGGATAGGCATTTCCATGCCATAAAACTGTTCAAAACGTGAGGCTATAAATTCATTGAGGAGCTTCGTTGCTCCGTAGATCGAGGCAGGTTTCATTCGGTCCTCATCCTCGTTTATCCACCGCTCACCATAGTCCTCAGCCGTCGCATAGGTTGCTATTGAACTACAGACAACTATTCTTGGAATGTTGTTCAATCGCGCGGCCTCAAAGACATAACTGCCGCCCATCACATTCACCTGTTGCGCGAAAAGGGGGTTTGATTCTGATTGCGTTTTTAATATTGAGGCAAGATGAATGATTCCATCAACAGGATTGTTTGACAGAAAGTGTAATAAATCGCTGAAAATTCTGATATCTCCTGTAACTTTTTGCGCCCCTGCCTGGATTTGTTCATAAGTCAATCGAGGATTACGGGAAAATACAATGGGTGTATCCCCATTTTCCAAAAGAAAATCAACAATACGTTGCCCAATGAATCCACTTCCTCCTGTGATGAAAATGCGCATATCGATCACTCCGTTTTCTTCTTCGCAATGGATTTTTTTGGCTGTTCGAATCGACCCGGATCAAAAGCGGCAAGTGAAAACTGTGTCGCGCCGCGGACAAGGAGATCACTAATGACACGACCGACGATGGGTCCAAGCTGAAAGCCGTGGGCGGAGAAACCGCAGGCGTGATATAAACCGGAAACATGGCGGCTTGGACCAATAGCCGGGAGATGATCCGGAAGCATGCCTTCGATACCAGCCCAACAGCGCACAACCTGAACATTTTTCATGGCCGGAAAAAGCGTAATGACTGTCTGGGCGCTTGTTTGTAGTTCATGAAAATCGATCTGTGTTGTTTCTTTGGAAAAGTCGAGAGCACTGCGATGGCCGCCCCCAATGACCAGAGTTCCATTGGGCATTTGCTTGAAGGAGAGCTTGCGGCCTGCGAGACCGACGACCGGTTTCAGAAATGGTTTGACGCGGGCTGTGACCATCATGGTCGGCGCTTCAGGTGTTATCGGTATAGAGTCGCCGGCTTGTCTGGCGAGTTTCCCGCCCCATGCCCCAGCACAATTGACAAGGACTGGAGTCTGAAACGTTGCCGTATCACAATGGACATCCCAGGTCTGAGCCACTTTCGCTAAAGCGGTCACCCCGGATTTTTCACGGTAATCCGTTCCTGCCTTCCGGGCGGCAAGCAAAAAAGCCCGGGTACTGAGATAGGGCTCTGCCGATCCGTCTTTCCTGGAGATCAGACCGCCCACGCAATGGGGTGCAATCTCCGGTATCAAAGCCCTGACTGCCTTGGTGTCCATCACTTCTTCGTGCGTATAGCCCAGTGATCTGACCTGCGCTGCTCGCTGCTCAAGGAGTTGCATCTCGGCTTCACTCTCAGCTAAGCGAACCTGTCCGTTCGCGCGAAAACCGAGCGGGAATCCAAGATTCTTTTCCAACTGAGGCCACATTTCCATTGCAGCCGCGGAAAGTTCTAATTCTGCCGGATCGCGGAAAAGACGCCGCACCCCTCCGGCATTGACTCCGGAGGCTTGCCGTCCGGCGATTCCCTTTTCTACAAGCAATACTCGCCAGCGACGGCGTGCAAGATGGTACGCCGCGCTACAGCCTTGTATCCCCGCTCCAATGATGATCGCGTCGTAGGTTTGCTTCGTCTTCATGGAACTATTGCAAGGCCGCCAATCGGGATAAGGGGATCGGTTTCAGAGGCGGGCGGACATGAAGTGATTCTGCTGGTCCAATGTCCGATTCCTGAGTGCCGGCAATGATTTCAGGAACAATGTGGCCGCATAGGCGTCCTTGACACATCCCCATGCCGCAGCGCAGCTCGGATTTGAGCTGGTTCGGATCTTTGAGTCCTTCGAAGACCGCCTGACGGACCTGTCCCGCACTGACTTCCTCACAGCGGCAGATAATGGTTTCGTCCGGGGGAGACAAGAACTGAGGATTCGGTTGAAAGAGACGATCCAAAAAAGGACGGATCGATTGCTCTTTTTTCAGACGCCGCTGGATGGGAGCGGCAAGGGTTTTCAGCTTATTTTGGGAAAAGGCTCCCAGTTGAAAACATATTTGCAGAGCCGCCAGTTGTCCAGCCCATGCAGCACATTTGGCGCCATATACCCTTTTGCCATCACCGGCAACAAATATTTTCGCAAGACTGCTTTGTCCCCAACGATCTGTTATAGGCTGCAGGCAGCGTTGTTTCGGCTGCCATTCGTGTTCACAGCCAAGCAGACGGGTGAGCTGTGTGTTGGGGATCACGCCGTCATGGAGGATCAACGTGTCTGCAGCCAAGGAGTGTCGGCGTCGATTGTGAAGAAAGGACACTTCTGCCAGATGATGGTCTCCGTGTGCTCTGAGTTCGCTGAAATGTCGATAGACGGGAATGCGGGCTCTACCGATTTTCAGGTACAGACCAAGTCCTTCCAGAAACGATCCTAAGCCTGGAAGCATCATTGGAAAAAATGGCATTGCCTGCAGAGCATGACGCCTTGTTCGGGTGTCGAGCAGAGCCCGAATCGTGACATTGCATTCCAGGAGGTGGCAGGCGAGCAAATAGAGAAGTGGTCCGGTACCGGCCAATATGACTGGTCCCTGAGGCACCAATCCGGAAGATTTGAAGAGCGAATCGACCGCACCAGCTCCCATGACACCGGGTAAAGTCCAGCCGGGCAGGGGGACGGGACGTTCGTGAGTCCCGGTGGTGATCAGCAGAAAATCAGCTTGAAAACTGCCGACGCCGTCATGGTTTGCATAGAAGACCTGTCCCTCAGGTGTAGCATTCCAGATCGTGCTGCCTGGAAGATACTCAAGAGATGCCTGTTGAAAACGATTCAGCAGCTTCCGGCCGTCTTGGTAGTGGGTGCCGAGAATGGTCAGGCGATGTTTATCAGCCGTTTCAAGCGCCCGGTACATCTGTCCCCCGGGTCGGGGATTTTCATCAAGTACGATAACTGAAAGGTTCTGTTCCGCTGCTTGAACGGCAGCGGATAGACCGGCAGGACCGGCCCCGATAACAGCTACATTATATGTCGACTGCATGCGGTAATTTCACCGCCCCTTGTTGTCGTCGAATGATCATGCCGTCTTGCACCTGTGTTATACAGGCTTGTTGGTTCGGCACACCGTTGATTTCCACGAGGCATTCAAAACAGGCGCCTATCATGCAATAGGGAGCTCGCTTGCAGCCGCTTATCGGTGAAGAGCCGGTATGCTCGTAACCAGCGGCAAGCAGAGCGGCAGCGACAGTCTCGTTGTGCGGGACATCGAGTATCCGACCTTCAACCGTTATGCGAATACAGGTTTCTTCAGAGCGTGGTATGCACCGTTTGAACATTGTGATCCTGCATGTGCTACGGTGAAAAAAAAATCATCAGAACCAGTGGGGTGTATCCCATAACTTGAGCGTTGTTCCCAATCCCATTTCCAAGGCACGTTGGTAGACGGTGTATCCCCAGGACACATCTTCAATGCCCAGACCACCGGTGATATAGACAATGTGTTGTTTTTCATCCACCCGAGCCGGAGTTTTTCCGGTAACCACATCGCCCATTTCCACCACATCCTCATCCTGTAAGAGACCTTGTCGGATGAGAGTATGCAGTTCGCCATGAATCGGGACGTTGTCCTGTGGGTCGTGCGTGGTGATTTCTTTCCGCCAGGCTACGTGCATCTGCCAATTATCGGCGACAAGACGGCTGTTTCGCCACAAATCTTCATTCAATGACGATGGTGAAGATAAGGCAAAGAAGGCTCCGGGCTTAAACCAGTCTGCTTCAAATTTGGGAGGCGTTGAACCGGAAGCGGCTGTTGATACCGCATCAGCGTCTTTAATGGCTTCCTGAAGGCTGTCGACAGGATAGACGCGCATGTTCAGTTCAGTGCTCATTTCCTGGCAAAATGTTTTGGCTTTTTCCTGGTTGAGATCGAACACTTTCACTTCTTCCAAGGAGGGCATTCCCGCAGCCAAGGCCATCAGGCAGGTCCTGCTGATGGGTCCGGCTGCGATGACACCAGCCATACGACCGTTTTTCGGGGCCAGGTAGCGAGCCCCTAAGCCAACGGAAGCACCGGTGCGCATCGCACTGATCAGATTGCCTTCCATAATGGCGAGTGGAGCGCCTGTTTCTGGATCATTCAGGATGACCAGAAGAATGGATCGGGGCAAGCCATGTTTGACGTTTTCGGCATTGGATCCATACCATTTGGCGCCGCAAAGATGAAAATCCCCCCCCAGGTAAGAAATCATGGCCATAAACCGCCTGTCGGGACCGTCAACAGGCATTTTCGGGCCGAGTGCTTCCTTTGGAAAATGCAATTTGATGCCATGATGATTTTTGCAGGGGCCTCCCATCAAATAATCCCCATGCCCCATTAATTGAAAGGCTTCATCCATAACGTCGACACAACGGGGCATATCTAAAACCCCGGCCTCGATCATCTCCGGTTGGGAAAGAAAGACGAATTCAACTTTTTGATGTTCCATTCTTGACTCCTTTTCAAAATAATAGTTCTGCTCGATCTATGATGAGCTGTCCGTCCAGTTGGATCGATGTGTCACGAAGGACCATATCACTATGGATAAGGGTTTTATGCTGCGCCATCCATGATCCGGGGAAAGGCCGGGCAATACCAAAACCGATATGACAATTGCCCAGTGCCTTTTTTTCTTCCTGGACAGAGCCGTCCCGCAAGGAACATGGATTGATGCCTATGGCTACTTCTCCAATAATATCAGCGTCTTCAATATTTTCAATCAGGTTCCTGAGGCGTCGGGCTTGGGAGGAGTCACCGGTAATTTTTTGTATACGTCCCTGGTGTATTTCAACCTGCACTGGTTTTTCACTCAATCCAACATATTCAATGGGTCCATCAACAAAGAGTTTCCCGGATGAACTCAATCGACGGGGGGCGAAAAAGACTTCCCCATCCGGAAAGGCGGCTTCTTCCCCAGGCTGGGTAGCCCATCCGTCTTCAACCCGAACAAACGGTCCGGGAAAATCAAAATGGTCGTCATTTTTTTTGGGTATGGGTGTTGTGAATGTCGTTCCGTTGGGAGTCGTGATGCTCAGTTCACGCCCCTGTTCCAAAAGTGTTTTAAGGCGGCTCGCTGTCTCTTTGATCCAGTCATAATCAGCCAAAGCCCCACCTTGCATCATACACTCCGGATCGCGCAGCGCCATGGAGTAATAGCGGAGTTTTTGTTCCTGAAAAACAAGCTTCGTTTGAATTTCGGCCAGGGAAGGGGCAAAACTTGCACGCGTCAATCCGATTGCTACATCGGCTCCGTGAAATGCCCCGGCCACGGTGTTGGGGAGGAGGTTGGACTTGTCCGGCCGGCCCCGGCGGGAGGGCATCATACTGATTGAATATTCCGAACCAATACGCGCTGCAGCCGATGCCAGGGCATAGGCCATCTCTAAATTTGATTCGGTGTCAACCACCAGTAACAGCTCCTCATATTTTTGGAGAGCGAGGAGCTTTCCAATAATATGGTCTGCAGTCTGGGCAAGGTCGATCAATCTAGCCGTGCAATTCATAAATGCCCCTTAAACCATCACTTTTCCGTCTTTCAGTAAAAACCCCTGATTTGTCTCAACCGTCCCATTATAAAAAACCATGTCAATGTGGATTTCCGCCCGGACATCGCCGCCATAAGGGCCGGTATTTCGTCCCAGAGCAATATGAACCGTGCCGTAGGCCTTTTTTTCTTCTTCAAATTTTCCTTGTCGTCGACAGGCAGGATTCAAGCCAATGCCGATTTCGGCAAAATTATCAGCGTCCTTGACTCGATCAACGATGTCGCGGAGGGCTCGAGCAGCCCGGATGTCGCCGTCAATATCCACCAACCGTCCGGCCTTGAAGGTGAGTTTGAGCGGAGTCGCCGGTTGACCGATATAGGCTGATGGGCCGTCAATGACCACCACTCCTTCAGCACTCCCCTGGTTTGGGCCCAGGGACACTTCACCGTCGGAAAATGCCGCTTCTGCCCCAGGCTTATTGGCAAAACCGCATTCAATAAATGGTTCTGACTGGCCGAGTTCCGCGCGGAGATCGGTCCCTGCAGAACTGGTCAGATGGATCTGGGTTGCCTCGGACCATGCGTTTTGCAAGCGCTCAGCTTCGGCATACATCGCGTGATAATCCGCAGTGGCTCCTCCTTTTGTCCAGATATCCAAATCACGCAAGACCATCGATAACTGGCGAAGCCCTGTTTCTTTCCGAAGCCGGCCGATGACCGGAGAATAACAGGCGGCACCTGAGGCGGCCGTCAACCCGATGAAGACATCCGCTGCTTCCATACCTTTTTCAATAAATCGGGTCATTGTCAGGCTGTTCTGCAGTTCACGACTGGGCATCAGGACAATATTATATTCCGCTCCGACGCTTTGTACAACTCCTGCCAGCGCGTGCAGCATTTCAATGTCGGTATCAGGATCCCCGACTAAGACCACTTCTTCGTCTGGTTGAACGGCCAACAGGTGACGAATGATCACATCGGCAGATTTGATGGCATCAATGATTTGGCTTCCGCTCATCGCTTCATCCTCCATGGGCTTTTTGAATGGGAAACTAGTATATGATTGTCCTGTCCGGGAGATTTCGTTCCGGTTTTTTCATCGAGCTTTCACGGGCGAACAGGGGGCTTGATCACAATCATTGGACAAGGTGACACGCAACTTGAGTCCCACTCTTTTTCACTTGCAACTGCGGTTCCTGTTCTGAGCATATTTTTTCAGAGATATCGCAACGCGGATGAAAACGGCAGCCCGGGGGAACGTTTTTTGCGCTGGGGATTTCACCTTTCAAAATGATGCGCTCGCGTTGAATGCGTGGATCAGGAATGCTGACACCGGCTAAGAGAGCACGGGCGTAAGGGTGGCTGGGATAGCTGATCACGGTTTCTGTTTCTCCAAGTTCAACAATTTTTCCTAAATACATGATCGCGGTCGTATCGCAGATATGGCGGATCAGGGAGAGATCATGGGAAACAAATAACCCGGCCATTTCCAGGGAAATGGTTAATTGCCGGAAAAGTCGTAATAAACTGGCCCGGATTGAGACATCCAGCATCGATACGGGTTCATCGGCGACAAGGAATTTGGGTTTGAGCACGATAGCCCGGGCTATGGCGACACGCTGGCGTTGTCCTCCGGAGAGTTGGTGCGGAAATTTATTAAAGTAGGAGTCGGGCGGTCTGAGATCGGAACTTTCCAAAGCCCAATAGACCAGCTGTTCACGCTCGGATCTATCAGAGAAACCATGGATCTTCAACGGTTCTGCAATACTTTGAAAGACGGTGAATCGCGGATTCAGGGATTCATACGGATCCTGAAAGATCATTTGCGCTTGCCGGTGAAACGAAAGGAGCTTTGCTCCGGAGTAAGCGGCAATATCCTCCCCCTGAAATAAGATACGACCGGATGTCGGCCGATAGAGTCTGACACAGACCATGCCGGTTGTGGTTTTCCCTGAACCGCTTTCACCGGCTAGCCCCAATATTCGGCCTTGGTGAATGGAGAGGTTGACCCCATCAAGGGCTTTGACTGTGGGTTGTGGTCGACCCAGCAAGGAAGAAAACAACCCGCTGCCGATTTCAAAGTGCTTTTTGAGATTCTCGACTTCAATGATGGGCTGAGACATGAATACCTTGTTTCTCCGTTTCCAACCACGTTGTTTCCAGTGCTGCCTCTTCGCGAATGGCATCGATTGCATTTGCCCTATGGCAGGCATTAAAATGGCCCGGCTCAACTTCCTCGAGGTTTGGTTCCTGTTCGTGGCATATGTTGAGAGCAAACGGGCACCTGGGGGCAAATCGACAGCCCGGAGGAGGGTCAATAAGCAAGGGTGGAAACCCGGGGATTGAAATCAATTCGCGCCGTGGACCTTTGATGCTGGGAAACGCATTTTGAAGTCCGAGAGTATAGGGATTATAGGGCCGATAAAAGATAGCCTCTGTTTCAGCAGATTCCATGACTTTGCCACCGTACATGACCACCATTTTTTCACAGGTTTCCGCTACAACAGCAATGTCATGGGTGATAAGAATCATGGCGTTGTTCATTCTTTTTAGCAGTTCTTTGATTTTGATGATGATTTGGTCTTGAACCAAGACATCGAGGGCTGTCGTTGGCTCATCAGACAAAATCAGATCCGGTTCCAAGAGTAGGGCCATGGCAATCACTGCGCGTTGTTTCATGCCTCCAGAAAATTGATGCGGGAAATCCTTGGCACGTTCAAGGTCGATGCCGACAAGATCGAAGACCTCAGCCAAACGGGATTCAGCTTTTGAACGACTGACTTTACGATGGGCTCGGATTGCCTCAATCAGTTGGGCTCCGACTCGTACCACCGGATTTAAGGAATTCATGGCGCTTTGAGAAATCATCGCGATTTCTTCCCAACGGTAGCGGCGAATCTCATCCGGGCTTAAACGCGCTAAATCCCGATCTTTGAATAAGAGCTTGCCCCCGGCGATTTCACCGTTTTTGGGCAACAAGCGCATAATTGCTTTGGCAATGGTTGTTTTGCCGCATCCGGATTCGCCGACCAAGCCTAAGGTGCCGCCGGTTTCTACTGTAAAACAAACGTCATCGACTGCCCGGGCCCGTCCATGTTTGGTTTTATAATAGACCTTCAGATTTTGTAATTCCAAAAGTGCCATAGTGCTTCAGAACCGTCTATGCTCAATCAATTTTTAAACGAGGATTGACAACTTTTTCGTAGGCAAGCCCAATCCAGAACGTACCCATGACCAGCAAAATAATACAAATTCCTGGTGGAAGATACCACCACCAGGCAGTTCGAAACATCTGTCCGGCAAAAACATGATGGACCATTTGGCCCCAGGAGACAGCGTTTGGATCGCCAAAGCCCAGGAAAGAGATGCTGGCCTCGGCAAGCACAGCCCAACCAACAGCCAGAGCAATGTAGAGAAAGGTCATCGGCAAGACATTCGGTGCGATATGAACATAGATGATTCGGAGATGCGAAGCCCCAGCTACGTGGGCGGCTTGAATGAACGGCCTTTCTTTAATGCTCAAGACCTGCGCTCTGATAACACGTGTGGTGGTTCGCCAGAATAAAATCACAATGACGATGATAATATTGTGGACCCCTTTGCCGAGGAGGGTCATAAGTACAATAGCCAAAGGTAAGAATGGAATGCCATAGGCGATATCGGTCAAACGCATGATCGCCTCATCTAACCAGCCTCCAAAATAGCCCGAGAGCAGACCCAGGTTCGCACCGACAAACACGACCATGAGCGCGGAAATCAAACCGACGACGATGGCTGTCCGTGCACTGAGGACAGTCTGGGAAAACACATCATACCCGAACCTGGTCAGACCAAGCCAGTGTTCAGGAGAAGGCATTTTATCTTTGGGGACCAATCCATATTCATCGACAGTGGCTTCAAAAGGTCCATAGGGGGCAATAAAGGGGCCAAAAATTGCCAGGAGAATAAATCCACAAACAATGATAAGACCAATCACGCTGAGTGGTTCCCCCTGAAAGATGGAACTTTGCTCACGGAAAAATTGTTTGAGTTGGAACAATATTCCGGTGTTCAGCCTGCGCTTCATATCCACACTCCAGGTTACCGAAATTTAATTCGGGGATCCAAGTACATATAAAGGACATCCGCAATAAAATTTCCTAAAATGACAATGGAGCCAAGGAAAAGAAAGGCGGCTTGGACGACTGGGTAATCCATGCTACTGACGGCATCAACCAACTCCCGGCCCATCCCGGGCCATGAAAAGACTTTTTCCAGGAGTACCTGTCCCCCGATGGCGAATCCAAGCATTAAAGGTGCTATAGTAATGACAGGGAGTAATGCATTGCGCAGGGCGTAGCGAAACATGATGCGTTTGCTGGACAAACCCTTGGCATGGGCCATTTCAATAAAATCTTCATGCAGAATATCGAGTATCGCATTCCGGGTAACGAGCATCGGGGTTGCCAAATAGAAAATGGTCATGGTGAAGACCGGCAAAAAGAGGTGGTGCAAAAAATCAAGGCTGAAATATTTATCAAAAAAACCGGTATAAGTCTGACCAGCGGTGAGCATTAATCCGATGGGAAACCAGTGGAGGTGAAAACCGAAAATCACGAGAAGGATCATGCCCAGCCAGAATTCCGGGGCTGAACGAAGGGCCAAGAAAAGAGCGATTCCGGTTGTGTCAAAGGCAGTTCCTCGCTTCCAGGCGAGGAATGTGCCGATGATAATCCCGAAAAGCATGGCCAGGGTCATGGAGGTGCCCATCATCCAGAGCGTGTTTACGATCTTGCTGCGCAGCATCGCAAAAACAGGACGATTTGTCCTGATCGATATGCCGAGATTACCCTGAAAGAGATTGGTCATATAGCGGATGTATTGGACACCTAAAGACTTATCCAAACCAAATTGCGCCTTTAATTGTTTTTGGGATTCTGCATGCAGAGAAGCCCCGATAAACAAGGCTGTTGGGTCGGCAGGGACAAGGCGAAAAAGGAAAAACACCAAAGTGATCAAGACCCACAGGGTCACCAACATCAAGAGGATTCGTTTGAAGAGGTATCTGCTTTTCATGGAATTGCTCTTCCCAGGATCAACAGGTAGGTGGGATTATCTCCCACCTACCTGTCGTTGTGGTACTAATCTTTTCCCCATGTCTTTTCACGTTCTGGATAACGGTTCACAGTGTCTATCCAGCGATTATCATTGTCCGGTGCAGGATAGTACAAGCGTCCTTCATCATCCCACTCATAGCCCGCCTTTTTGAGCTCGGCCCGGGCCTTGTCCATGTCGTGGGGCCACGGCGGCAAATCTTCATTATGCCAGAATTTGTTTTCCGGAGAGAGCATAGCGCCTGCCGGAACGGCATGTCCGTCCAGAATGCGTTGGATAATGGCTTTGACAGGCACTGCGTAAGAAATCGCACGACGAAAGTGAACATCATTAAATGGTTCAATGCGCGTGTTGTATTCTAAGAGGTACATGCCAAAGGTCAATGGAGCGACGACCTTTATTTGCGGTAAATCCCTGAGGCGCTCCACCTGGCCTGGAGTCAGGATGCCAACGCCACACGAATCGACCTGGTTTTGCTCCATGGCTCCGACAACGGCATCGAGATTTCCGTAGACGACCTGTAAAAACCCCTCGTTGTGAGGTGGGTTGAAATGATCCTTGTAGGCACTTAAACGCAATTCTTCATCCGGACGGTGGTAATCAAATTGGAACGGTCCACTGCCAATGGGATTATCGTTGGCGAAAGTGGCTGGATTTTCGATTTTCCCCCAAATATGTTCAGGCAAAATAGTCACCTGGCAGAGGGCGGTAAACAAAAAACCGGCATCCGGCTCTTTGAGGACAAAACGGATCGTGTCAGAACTCAATATTTTGACTTCTTGAATGTTTTCCAAAAAGGATTTGAGAAAGGATGATTTGGTCGAGTATTCGAAAGAAAACTTGATGTCTTCCATCCGCACCGGTTTCCCGTCATGAAAGGTCATGTCTGTTCGAACGGTCACATCCAGGGTCTTTTCATCCACCCAATCGTAACCTGTAGCGGCCCACAGCTGGGGTTTGGCATCAGGTCCAATGCGCATGAGGGTATCATAGATATGTTGCATGAGCCACTGATCCGTGATGAGCTGGGCCATGATCGGATTGAGGGTTTTAAAATCTGCCGGGGCCCCATGCCGGACAATTTTCTGGTCCCCGGTAGGTTTGGCCGACCAATCGAACCAGAAACTCCATGGACCTGTGCCAGGGGCTAAAAGGACGTCAGTGAAGTTCTTCTGGTTGTAGGCCCGGTGAATTTTGTGATGCAAAAATGCATGATGCGGTTGACGTTCATATAAAAAAGCTTGTATGAAATCAACAATATCTTTCCGGTCGCGAACATCCATGGCGACTTTCTGGGCATCAGCTAGCTTGTCATAGGCTAAACTTTGATAGCCGCAGACATTGATCCCATCCCATCCGGCATTTTCAGAGTGCAGCATCGTTCTGAGGAAAACATTCGGTTCCAGCCGAACAAGTTTCGGAGACCAATTGATAATATAGGTATCAAATTGCTTCGATCGAAAGGCCCGTTTAATCATCGCTTCATATTTGAGCGGGTCGTTATAGGCATCGATGCCAAGTTTTTTCCAACTGTTCACAATCATCCGTTGCATGTTATAGCGTTGAGGCGAATAGTCGGCGGTTGTTCCCAAAAGGCCAATGGGTTGAACCAGTCTTTCTTTTGGTGGGTTTTCTGCAAGACATTGGAATGAAAAACAAAAAAACAAAAACGCAAAGGTTGACAAAAAGACGGCCAGTTTTCTTTTTTTCATGATCCTACCTCCTTGCTCTGGTTGTGGTGAAATATTTCCTGTCATTTGAGTATAACTCATGCGTTACCTCATAAAACAGGGAACTGAAAAGGGCACCGGATTGGCGTGCCAATGTCGATGGAATACATGTTGGATTATCAACTTGATTGACATTTCATTCAGTTTTTTTGTAGCCGATGATACGGCTCTTGTCAACTCAACGCTCAACGTTTGGACCATGAAAATAATAAATGATAATCTTTTGAAATGATATGTTTTTTTATTAATTTGTTGGAAGAGGTTTAAGATCAGGTGTTGAGTATGCATGCATGGGACAATACGGACCCCCTCTTGGATGGTCTTACTGCTGCAAACACCCTTATTCCAGTCGATTCGGGCATCATCTGCCTGGTCGGAGCCGGGGGGAAGACCTCCCTCATGTTCCGGCTGGCCAAAGAACGTGTTGAACAAGGACAGCGGGTTCTGACTACCACCACGACCAAGATCGTGTATCCCGAGCCCGGGCAATCACCTTGGACCGTGGTGACCGAGAATCCCCTGGCCTGGCTGGCAAAGCATCATTGTCAGGAACAATCCAGGCATCTGACCCTGGCCCGGGCAAGGCTGCCTCACAACAAACTGCAGGGTTTTGCTGTTGAAACCATCGAGGCCCTGGGGGCCAGCCGGCGCTTTGATTGGATACTCGTGGAGGCGGACGGGGCTGCGGGCCGGCCCCTTAAGGCCCCGGCTGCGCACGAGCCCGTCATTCCGGAGGCGACCCGCTGCGTGATCGCGGTCCTCGGGCTCCAGGGGTTTGGCCGTGCCCTCACCGAAGAGTGGTGCTTTCGGCCGCATATCTTTGCTGCCTTGAGCGGCTTGGATCGTGACGAGACCATGGACCAGGGCTGCATTCTTCGGGTCCTGACCCATGCGCAGGGCATTCTGAAGGGGACTCCGTCAACGGCTTCGCGCTCCCTGTTCCTGAATCAGGCCGATGACGGCCGACTGCAGGAGCGGGCCCGGCAGTTTTTGCGCAGGCTGGACACCGAGCACCCTGGATTTTTCAACCGGACGGCGTTTGGGACTTTGCAGAAAAATGTGATCATCAAAATTTAAATATATTGACCTTTCATCCTTCCCAATCTCAATGTATAGATGTTCAGGTCCACTTCAACACGGCTATGATCACTCCGGCCCAATCCGCAATAAGGTCTGGGCTTCAAGTCCCGACAGCGGACATGAGCAGACTCCAGACCCGTTTCAGGCACGTTCACACTGTCCCGGGTTGCGTGTTGGTTCAGGTTTGGCTATTGTCCGTGAGGCAAGGGAGCGGTGTTTCCAAACAAGTCTGATATTTCACACAAGCTTTGCCCCTGGCTCATTGCTTTGTTCCCTCACCAGATCCTAAGGAGGAATGCATGAAAGAGGTTGTCATTGCCGGTGTCTGTCGCACGGCCATCGGAGCCTTTGGCGGGACCCTGAAAAATTCCAGCGGGGCCGAATTGGCTGCAACAACCATGCGGGAGGCGGTCACGCGGGCGGGTGTCAGGTTTTCCGACATCGATGATGTCCGCTACGGGTGTTGCCTTGAACATCACGATACCTTGAATGTCTCTCGGGTGGGGGCCTTGATGGCCGGGATTCCGGAAACAATACCCGCGGTGACCATCAACCGGGTCTGCATTTCCGGCATGGAGGCGGTTCTCTCGGGCATGGCCATGATCCAGGCCGGGATGGCCGAGGTGATCCTGGCCGGGGGTGTGGAGCACATGTCCGGCGTTCCGTATACGGTTCCAGCAGCCCGCTGGGGCTGCCGGCTTCAGGATCAGACCTTTGTGGACGCCATGATCCACGCGCTCCACTGCGGCTCGCACCTGCTGCCCCTGACCGAAGATGCCCCGGTGGACACCGGCCAGGGACCGGCCGGCATGTTGCTGGGGAAACCCTATATCATGGGGCACACCGCGGAGTTCATCGCCCAGAAGCTGGGCATTACCCGGGAGGCAATGGACGAGGTGGCCCTGCGCAGCCAGAACAATGCCGAGCGGGCCAATCAGGACGGCTCCTTTGCCGAGGAGATCGTGCCGGTCCAGGTCCCACGGAAAAAGGCGGACCCGCTTGTGTTCGACAAGGACGAGCACTTCCGGCCTGGACTGACCCTGGAGCAGCTGCAAAAATTGCCGCCGGCCTTTATCCCCAAGACCGGCACCGTCACTGCGGGCAATGCCAGCGGCATCAACGACGGATCGGCCGCCATGCTCATCCTCTCGGCGGAAAAAGCCAAAGCACTGAATGTCCAGCCCCTGGCCAGGATTCGGGCCGTGGGCCGTGGGGCCTGTCATCCCGCGGTCATGGGGCTCTCCCCGGTGCCGGCCGTCCAGGACCTCATGCAGCGCAGCGGCTTGCGCATTCACGATTTCGAGCGGATCGAACTCAACGAGGCCTTTGCCGCCCAGTATATCGGCTGCGAGCGGGAGCTGGGCCTGAAGCGGGAAATTACCAATGTCAACGGTTCGGGCATCGGCCTGGGCCATCCGGTGGGCGCCACAGGCTGCCGGATCATGGTCACTCTGCTGCACATTCTGAAGCAAAGCGGCAAAAACCTCGGGCTGGCCACGCTTTGTGGAGGCGGGGGCGTGTCCATGGCCTGCGCTTTGGAGATGCTGTGATATGGATTGTTTTTCGTTTCTCCACGAACAGGGCATCGCCTATCAACGCTGCGATCATCCCCCGGTCTTTACCTGCGGGGAGGCCAACGAACTGGTTCCGCCCCTGCCCGGGGCCAAGACCAAGAACCTGTTCCTGCGCGACGGCAAAGGGCGGCGCCATTTCCTGGTATCCCTGGGACAGGAGAAAACCGTGGATCTCAAAGGCCTGGCCGCAGTCCTGGAGCTCAGTAAACTGGGCTTTGCTTCAGCCAGGCGCCTGGAGCGCTATCTGGGGCTGACCCCTGGGGCGGTCTCCATCCTCGGGGTGCTCAACGACCCGGATCAGCGAGTTGAACTGCTGGTGGACCGTAAGCTCTGGGAGGCGGATGCCTTTCAATGCCACCCTCTGGTGAATACGAGCACTCTGGTAATCCAGAAACCGGATATGGAGCGTTTTTTGACCCTTACAGGCCATCAGCCCAGGATTATTGATGTTCCTGAACGATACCGACTGAGCAGGGTTGTGTATGAAAGTCACTGTGTGTCAACTCGATAATCGAAGCGGGGCTCTGGAGCCCATGCTTGTAGAACTGGTGCGGCATGTCGGCGAACAGCAGAGCGATTTCCTGCTCCTGCCGGAGATGTGGTTTCTGGAATGGGCCAAGAGCCTATGCCAGAGCTAGGGCGGACGTCCTCTGTGTGCCCAGGGCCACGCCCCATGCCTCGGTTCGCAAATGGCTGGCCGGCGGACAGACGGCCGCGGTCTGTTCCGGTGCCGTCTGCCTGTCCTCGAACCTGTGGAATCCTCCGGGCGCCAAGGCCGACTGCGGCGGGCTCGGCTGGATCGTTTCCCTGGAAGGCGATATTCTGGCGGAAACCAGTGAGCAGGACCCCTTCGCCACACAGGAGATTGATTGTGCCTTTGCCCGTGAGAGCAAGGCCACCTACCCGCGGTATGTGCCGGAGTAAAAACAGAGCTCTTTACAGTACGCGTAAATTTGAAGGGTTTTTTGGGCATCTTGTGATATTTCTTGCCCCTTTTTGAGGTTTCAGGTGTCGGGTTTCAGGTGTCAGCCCTGCCTCTGGCCGCAGACATCCAGTTTGATCGAAAAAGAAACGAGTCACCTCCTCCGTCATTCCGGCGGGGCCTGTCCCGGACCCCGATCCGGGAGCCGGAATCCAGACAAAAAAAGCTGGACCCCGGCCTGCGCCGGGGTGACGGAGAAAGAAAATGAAGTTTCATTAGAGTTTGCGGATTTTGCCTTTCCAGACACCCGACACCTGAAACCAGAAACCAAAAGAATGTCCAATTTTAACAACATTTCAAATATTGCTAATTATTTTATGGTCTTAAGTTTCAAAGGCGTAATGCCGGTACGAAGTCTGAAGTAAGGGTTTCATGAGGACATTTGCTTGAAAAGTACATTGATTGGCATGCTGGCCGCGGTCCTGCTTTTGAGCTGGCTGGCCTGGAGCCGGGGCGGGATGGATCTTGTGCTTCAGGGCGTGCTCCAGGGCGGAAGCATGGCCCTCAGGGTGCTCCCCTTGCTGTTCGTGGCTGTAGCCATCGCCGGGTTTATTCAACTCTTGATCACCAAACAGGCCGTTTCCAGGTGGCTGGGGAAAGAGGCCGGGATGAAGGGGATCTGGCTGGGAGCCCTGGCCGGGGCCCTCGTGCCGGGGGGGCCGTATGTCTATTTTCCCATTGCCGCCACCCTTCTGGTCTCGGGGGCTGAAATCGGCACGGTGCTTGCTTTTGTCACCGCCAAAAACCTGTGGACCCTGAGCCGGCTGCCCATGGAAGTGGCCTTGATCGGTCCGGAAATCACCATCATCAGATATGTGGCGACCTTTGTCTTTCCCGTGCTGCTCGGCCTGTTCGCCAATATTGTCCTGAGCCGCGCCAAGCCCTGGATCATGAAGTCTCAGGTCCTGAGGCAAGAAACATTCGATTCTTCAGAAACACAGTGAAGATGATAATTGTCGTTTTCTGCTGGTTTGAACTTGAAGGCCGGATCAATATTTTCAGGAGGGCTGCATTGCGAGATACTGACCATCCACACGTTTTCAAGACACGAATAAGGAATTTATTACACCCCAATGCATCCCGACTGAAAATATGGTGAGCGCGTTTGTCATCCTCCTGGCCATGGCCCTGGGCTTGATCTGGGCCGCCTGGCGCAAAGACCCCGGCCTGCTGCCCACGGGGTTTGCCCAAAGCTGGAAAATGTTTTACGGGCTTGTGCCGTTGCTGATCCTGGCCTTTCTCCTGGCCGGCCTCATTCAGGTGGCAGTTCCGCCTGAGCTCATCAAGACCTGGCTCGGCGAAGAATCCGGGATGCGGGGCATACTGCTGGGTACTGTGGTGGGGGCGGTTATCACGGGGGGGCCGTATATCTCGTTTCCGATCATTGCCGCGGTCTTTCATTCAGGGGCCGGCATTGGAACCACGGTTGCCCTGATCACGGGCTGGGCCATGCTCGGCCTGGGTCAGCTCCCGTTTGAAGCCACGTTTCTCGGCCCTCGCTTTATGCTCATTCGCTTAACAACGGTCTGCCTGGTTCCTATTCTGGCCGGAAGCCTCGCCGGCCTCCTGTTTTAAGATTCAGTCCTCGGTCGACGGTTTGGGGCCAGTCCCTGGCGCTCAAGTCCCGCGGCCTGTTCCAGGATTTTTTTGCCCAGACCGCCGAACACGAAGAGGTGCAGGGGCAGAACCGCATACCAGTACAGCCGGCCCCAGAGACCCCGGGGATGGAAGTGGGCGGTCTGGACCAGGACGTCCTCCTGAAGGTCGAACTCCAGCCAGGCCTTGCCCGGGACCTTCATCTGGGCCAGCAGCAGCAGCCGTTTTTGCGGTTTGATATCCACTACTTTCCAGAAATCAAGGGCGTCTCCGAGTCTGAGGCTTTTGTTTTCACGCCGGCCGCGATTCAAGCCATAACCCCCTAGGAGCTTGTCCATGAGTCCCCGGATCTGCCAGAGAAAATTGTAGGCGAACCAGCCGGATTCTCCTCCCAGGGAGGTGATGGATCGAAACACGGCCTCTCTGGAGAGGGATCCGAGGGGAAATTCCCGACGATCCCGCAGAACAGCTGCGTCAGTGTCTTCCTGGTCCTTGATGTCACAGACCTGTCCACCGCTGCTGTCGCACCATCGGCTCAGCACCTCGTCCTTTTCAAGCTCCAGCAGGGCTGTCTGCACGGCCTGATCATAGTCCATGGGGCTGATCTCCGGAAAAGAGGTCCGGGCATTGTCGTTCAAGACAAGGGTTTCCGACTTGAGACCTTCAATCAGGGCGGCGGCCATCTGATAGGGAACCGGAGTGAACAGGGTCAGCCAGTAGGAGGAGAGCTTTGGACTGAGAAAGGGGACCGGAAGCAGGACCCGTTTGAGTCCCATCACCCGGGCCGCTTCCTGGAGCATCTCCCGGAAGCTCATGGCCCGGCTGCCGATGTCCACGATGAGGCTGTTCTGTGTGGTGAGATTGAGGGCATGGGCGAGATAGGACACCACATCGTCCACAGCAATGGGCTGAGTCCGTGTGTTCACCCTTTTCGGGGTGATCATGACCGGCAGTTTCTGGACCAGGTTGCGGATGATTTCAAAGCTTGCACTGCCGGAGCCGATGATCACCCCGGCCCGAAACCAGATGGTCTGCAGCTGCTCCGGCTTGCTGCTGAGGATTTCACCGGTTTCGATCCGGCTCATGAGATGCCGGCTGGCCGTTTCTTTGACCCCCAGGCCGCCCAGGTAGATCAGGCGTCTGACCCCGGCCTGGATGCAGGCTTCCCGGAAATGTTCCGCACTTCTGCGGTCCCGCTCCTCATAGTCCTTGCCGGCCCGCATGGAGTGGATGAGGTAGTAGGCTGTGTTCACACCCTGGAGAGCGCGGGACAGGGTTTGCGGCTCAAAGGTATCCCCTTCCACAACCTCCGCCTGCTCACGGATCGAAGCCCGGAGCTTTTTGTGGTTGCGGACAAAGACCCGGAGAGTGATCCCGGACCGGCGGAGCAGATGGTCGGTGAGTCTGCTGCCGATATAGCCGGTGGCCCCGGTCAAAAGAACGGTTTGTGCTGTTTCAGGCATTACGGAGGCTATCAGGTCTGGCCCAGGGTGCAGGCCCCGCCCCCGGAGCAGAAATTGCGAATGAACCGGCCCAACTGCACCCCGAGATGCACGCATTCCTTGCCCAGAAGGCAACTTTCCACGTCCGCTTCTTCCAGGTGGGTGGAAAGGGTGTGCTCGGGGGTATTGAAGGTGGCGATCCAGGCGTTAGTCTGTTCGTCGAATTCCAGTTGGAGCTGTAATCCGAATTGCTCGATTTCCGGGTAGATATTTTTGAGTTTTGCGGCGAGATTCTCTTTTGTCACTTCCATGGAGGTCTCCTTCTTCAATGTTTCAGCGAGTGCATGGGCTGAGAAAGCGATTGACTGTACAGGAGCGGTCCTGTTCCCGGCAAGCCGGGAGTCCTGTATACCATGTCGGGACAAGGTTTACAAGGATCAAAACAGGTTCCGCCGACAATCCAGACTTCGTATCCCATTGGTGATGTTAACATTCAACACTTTAAAATAAATGTATATAGTTTGCTTGACTTCAAAATTGGACATAATATCGAAATATGAAGCACGAAATTCGAAACAAATTTCAAGTAAGCAGATATTTGTCCAAAAAAATACTCAAATTTTAACTTTTGGTGAAGAGCTCTGCAATCCCGGAGAGGGGGTGGGAGGTCGAGCTGTCGGGGGCACGGGCCAGTTTCGCCCTGGATTCAGGACTGCACGGGTTCGAGATCGATACTCAGGGGGATGACATGCAGCTGCGCGGAGACTTCACGGGTTTTGCCGAGTCGCCAGTCCGTGCAGGTCTGCCCGGGCAGCAGGGCGTTGATCGTCTGAACCAGACCTTTGATGTCGATGACCGGATGCCGGGAAAAGACCTGGGGGAGACCGTAGGTCAGATTGCAGGCCAGACATTTGCCGGGCCGCTGCTGGAGCTGGAACTCGAAGTGCAGTTGGTCCGGAGTGGCATCGGTTTGGACCAGGACGATATCAAAGGTCCCTTCGGCATCATCGCCCAGCAGGGCTTCAAAAAAATCAGCGCTTCGCTCCGGGGGGAAGATTTCAGCCAGGGTTTTCGTGTCGAATGGATCGGATGGTTTCATGGTCTCCTCCTCATGGCAGATGACAACTCGAACCGGTTTGGATAGAATGAACTGATCGTTTCAGAGGTGTGTATGTGAATGATCCCGGGCTGACTGTCAAGGCCTCCGGGTTTCCTTTTTTTAAAACGGCTGAGCCGTTGTTCCGGGTGCCATGCCCTGTATTCGAGGAGGTGAGAGCTAAGTCATGTGTTTTTTCGGCCGGTTTTTTCGTCTTCTGTCGGGGTGCGCCGTTGTGGCGGGCTGTCTGCTGCTGTGCTATGCCCCCTGCCGGGCCGGTGAGCCGGAGATTGGCTGTATCCCGGAGGAAAAGCAGGTCTATGAGCTTTTCTGGGAGATGGTTCCGGTGGGGATGGCGACCTTGCGCAGCGAAGCCCTGACCGAGATCGACTCGGAACCGGCCTTACATTTCAGCCTGCGCACCAAAAGCAACGCCCTGCTCGATCCTCTTTACAAGGTCAGAAACCGGATCGACGCCTACACGGACACCCAGATGCACCATTCCCTGCTCTACACCGAGATTGAACAGGGGAAGGACCGAAAGGACAAACGCATCCGTTTCGATTGGGCCCGGGGGCTCGCCCGGTATCAAAAAAACGGGAAATGGAAAGATCCGGTTCCCATCCGTCCGGGGACTTTCGATCCGCTCTCGGCTTTTTATTTTTTTCGCTCCCGTGATCTGGAGTCGGATTCGACCCTCCAGATTCCGGTCTGTGACGGTAAAAAGACGTTCCTGGTCAAGGTTGCGGTGCTCGGACGTGAAGAGATCAGCGTGGCCGGGGAGCTGCACCCGAGTTACCGCCTCGAACCGGAATTGACCCATTTCGGAGGCGTGTTTGAAGAAAGCGAAAACCCCGAGATGACTCTGTGGGTCCGGGCCGAGCCGCCCCATATCCTGCTCAGGCTGGAATGCCGGGTAATCATTGGTCGGGTGATCGCCGTGTTGACCGCCCTGGAATGAGGTTCGTCTTGGGAATAAAGCGCTTTCAATCCTTTCGAATCACCTCCCGGGCCACGGTGTAGCGGTCCAGCAGCTGTTCATCCACCTTCACCCCGAGACCGGGGTCGGAAGGGATATCCACTGTGGAATCGGGATTGAGCTCCATCCGGGGACTGATGATGTCGTCGGAGGCGTAAAATCGGGAGGGCAAGGTGTCGTTTGGGTGGGTGCAGTTGTCCAGAGCAGCCACGGCCAGCCCGTAGTTCAGGCCCACACCGGTCTCGATCATCTGACCCACCCAGCAGGTCAGCCCGTGCTCCCGGGCGATATCGTGGATCGCTTTGGAAGGCCCCAGGCCGCCCACCCGGCCCTGCTTGATGTTGATTATCCGGCAGGCTCCGATTTCAGCGGCTATTCCGGCTTGATAGGGTGAGGTGACGGATTCGTCCAGACAGATGGGGGTGGCGATTTCGGCCTGGAGTTTGGCGTGGCGATGGAGGTCTTCATAGCTCAGGGGCTGTTCGATCATGGAGAGGCCGAAAGCATCCAGGGCCTTGAGGACTTCCCGGTCTCTAGGGTAGGCATAGGCGTTGTTGGCATCCACCATGAGCTCGAGGTCGGGATGGACCGATCGAACCGTCTCCAGGGGGGTGATGTCCCAACCGGGCTTTATCTTGAGTTTGATCCGGCGAAAACCGGCCTCCAGATATTCTTCCACGAGCTTGAGAAGCCGGTCCGTGTCTGCCTGGATGCCGATGCCCATGCCCACAGGCACCCGGGTCCTGCTGCCGCCCAGCAGGCGGTTCAGGGAAATCCCCTGTTTTTGGGCCTCATAGGCCCAGACCGCGTTTTCCACCGCCGCCTTGGCCATGTTGTGCCCTTTGATGGCCGCGGTTCTGGCCTGATAGTCATTCACCCCTTTGAGCTCTTCCTTCATGATCCCCGGCAGCAGAAACTCCTTGAGCACGGCCCGGACGGTCTGGGGGGTCTCGGAGGTGGAATCCGGCCGGTCCTTGCACACGCATTCGCTGTACACCGCGGCATCCGGAGTGTAGGTCTTGAGGATGAGCTTGTCCACGTTTTTGTTCGGGGTATAGCTGGTCTCATAGGGGATGACCAGGGGGATGCGTATATGGATGATGTCGACGCGTTCAATATTCATGGACCCTGCCTCGCTGCAGTTTTTTTCTGAAACAATGAAGCCGGTGCAAGGGGCATTTGCCCCATGCACCGGCTGTTGAATGTGTGGTCGTTATTTGAATTCGGCGATCTTGAGCATCAGGGTCTCATTGACCGGCAGGGTCAAGGTCAGATCCTCATTCGCGCCGTAGATGCTGTTGATGACATTGACCGGCATCCAGTAGACCTGCTCTTTGACCCGATCCTGGACCTGGTAATAGAGTTTTTTTCGTTTGTCCTGATCAAAGGAATAACGCGCCTCTTCGATCCAGGCCCCGAGTTTTTCATCTCCGGAGTAGTTCTTTTTGGAACCTGTGCCGAACCAGAAGGGGAGCAGCCCGTCCGCGTCCAGCAGCATGTAGGACGCCCAGCCGAAGTTCCCGATATCTTTGCATTTGCCGCCATCCCGCACTTTGATGGCCTGTCCGACGTTGCCCACATAGTTTTTGAAATTCAGGGTGATGCCCACTTTTTTGAGGTAGCCCATAGCGGCTTCATTGAACTGCTTGGAAATCGGGTAGTAGAAGAGGATGTCCGCTTCAAAGCCGTCCGGATACCCGGCTTCCGCCAAAAGGGCCTTGGCCTTGTCCGGATCGTACTCGTACCAGGTCATGTCCGGATTATAGCCGAAATCAAAGGGGCTGAGACAGGTGTTCAAGAGTTTGCTGTGCCCCTGGAACATGACCTCGATGATTTTTTCCCGGTCAATGGCGTGGCAGACCGCCTGTCGGACCCGTTTGTCCGTGAAGGGCGTCTCTCCGGCCCGGCCCATGGAGTCGAACTGCCAGAAGGTGATGCGGTGGGAGGGGGTTTCCAGGACCTTGGTCCCTGCGTTTTTTTCCACCATGGCGCATTTGTCCGGATCGAGCTTGGAGATGAGATCCACCCCGCCGTTGAGCAGCTCGGCAATGCGGGTGGACTGTTCCGGAATGATCCGAACCACCACATCCTTGATCTTGGGCAGTTCGGCATTCCAGTACTCCGGATTGGCGGTCAGGACCACCCGGGAGCCGCGATCCCACTGGACAAAGGTGTAGGGGCCGGTCCCCATGGGCTTTTCGGCAATGGTTTCCTCGCCCACGGATTCGCACCATTCCTTGTCATAGGGAAAGAAGGTGTTCAATCGGTCATCAGTCAGGGGGTAGGGGCCTTTGGTGATGATCTGGAAGGTATGCTTATCAAGAACTTTGACCTCTTTGATGAATTTGAAGCCCGGGGCCTGCCGCGATTTGAGCTCGGGATTGAGGATGCGGTCCATGATGGTATAACGGATGTCCTCAGCCGTGAGCGGGTTGCCGTTGTGGAATGTGACCCCTTTTCTGAGGGTGAATTCCCAGGTGGTGTCGTCAAGCCGTTCCCATTCAGTGACCAGGTTGGGTTTGAGTTCCAGGGTGTCCAGGTCCCGGTCCAGAAGGGCGTCCGAGACCATGTAGTAGATGTTGGTCAGGTTCAAAGAGGTTGTGCCGTAGATGTCCATGGTGGGGATTTTGCTGCCCACGGCCCAGACAAGTTTGTCCTTGGCTGCGGCCGGTCGGGCGGCCAGGCCGAAGATCAGGAGACAGGCCATCAGCAAAACGGTGGGTCTCAAATGCTTGGTGTTCATGATCGTCCTCCTTGGGTTGCAGGTTGTTGAGCCATTGATTCGGCCAGCCAGCATCTGACGCCGTGACTGCGATCAGGCTGGTTTCCAAGCTCGAACAGCGGCGGCATGGCCTGCCGGCAGCGTTCAAAAGCCTCCTCGCAGCGCGGCGCGAACAAACAGCCCGGAGGCGGATCGATGAGCCCCGGCACCATGCCGGGGATCTCCGCAAGGGCCTGCTTGCCGTCCTTGAATTTTCGCCCGGGTCTGGGGATGGAACGCATCAGCCCACGGGTATAGGGGTGGGCCGGGGCGTTGAAAATGGCATCCACCCGGGCCTGTTCCACCACTTTTCCGGCATACATAACCGCCACCTGATCGCTCATCTCCGCCACCACCCCGAGATCATGGGTGATCATCATGATGCTCATGCCGATTTGTTCCTGGAGTTCGAGCATGAGGTCCAGAATCTGGGCCTGAATGGTCACATCCAGGGCTGTGGTCGGCTCGTCCGCGATGAGCAGTTTTGGTTGGCAGGCCATGGCCATGGCGATCATGATCCGCTGCCGCATCCCGCCGGAAAGTTGATGGGGGTATTCGTGGATGCGTTGTTTGGGAGAGGGGATGCCCACCTGGGAAAGGGTTTCCACGGCTTTTTGCAGCCCGATCTTTTTAGGGAGCTGTTCATGGATGTGAAAGACTTCAGCGATTTGCTCTCCAACGGTGTACACCGGATTGAGGGAGGTCATGGGTTCCTGGAAGATCATGCCTATTTCCGCGCCACGCAGGCGTCTGAGCACCTGGGAGGATTCCCGGACCAGGTTTTTCCCCTGAAAGAGGATGGAGCCCTGGGTGATGCGGCCCTGGGGTTTGGGCAACAGGCCCATGACCGAGAGGGCGGTGACGCTTTTGCCGCAGCCGCTTTCACCCAGGACGCCCAGGGTGTGGCCGGATTCGATCTCCAGGCTGACCCCGTCCACAGCCCGAACCAGGCCTTCGGGCGTGGCGAAGCAGGTTTTCAGGTCCTTGATTTCCAGGATGGTTGCGGTTTTCATGCGCAGCCTTTTTTGCTTCCGGCATAGTGGTGGCAGGCCACCAGGTGGCCCGGGGATATTTCGTTCATGACCGGCTGAATCGTCCGGCATTCGGGCTGCACGTCCGGACAGCGGGTATGGAACCGGCAGCCCGGCGGCGGATTGATCGGACTGGGAACGTCGCCCCGGAGCAGGGCGCGGCGTTCTCGCCGCTGGCCGGCTTCAGGCTTGGGAACCGCGGACAGCAGGGCCCGGGTGTACGGATGCAGAGGATTCTGGTTCAGTTCACGGTCAGAGGCGATTTCCACGATCCGCCCGAGATACATGACCCCGATTCGATCGGAGACATGTTCCACCACCCCTAAATCGTGGGCGATGACCAGGTAGCTGAGGGCAAAGCGGTCCTTGAGGCGATCCAGTAGATTCAAAACCTGGGCCTGGATGGAGACGTCCAGGGCGGAGACCGGTTCATCCGCGACAATGAGCTTGGGCTGCATGGCCAGAGCCCTTGCCACCCCGATCCTCTGGCGTTGGCCGCCGGAGAATTCGTGGGCGTAGCGGTCCATCTGATCCGGGGACAGGCCGACCTCCTGAAGCAAATGGGCGGTCTGCTCCCTCCAGGATCTGTCCGGATGCAGCTTGTGCACCCGGATGGCCTCGCCCACGATCTCCCGGACCCGCAGACGCGGGTTCAGAGAGGCATAGGGGTCTTGGAAGACCATCTGCACCTGGGAACGGAAGCGGGTTAACGCCCGGCCTTTGATGGCGGTGACCTCCTGACCTTGAAACCAGATCTTTCCCTGGGTGGGGTCATGGAGGCGGAGGATGCACCGACCCAATGTGGACTTGCCGCAGCCTGACTCCCCCACCAGGCCCAGGGTCTCACCAGGGCGGATGAACAGGTCCACCCCGTCCACAGCAAAGACGTGGCCAACGGTCTTGGAGAGTAGGCCTTTCTTGATGGGAAAATGCATCTGCAGGCCGTCTAAACGCAAGAGGTCTTGATTGCTGGGCATCAGTCTTTCCTTAAATGCGGATCGATCATGTCCCGGAGTCCGTCGCCCAGGAGATTGATTCCCAGGGCACTCAAAAAAATGGCCAGGCCGGGAAACGCTGCCAGCCACCACTGCATGAGCATATAGTCCCGGCCTTCAGCGAGCATGGCTCCCCATGAGGGCGTGGGCGGCTGGATGCCCAGGCCCAGAAAGGAGAGCAGGGATTCCCGAATAATGGCCCGGGCCACTTCCACGGTGGCCAGGACCAGAATCGAGGGCAGCAGATTGGGCAGAATGTGCTTGCCCACGATGCGCAGGGTGGAAAAGGCCAGGGAGCGGGCCGCGAGCACAAATTCCAAATCACGCAGCTTGAGGGTCTCCACCCGGGTCACCCGGGTGAAAATCGGCCATCCGGTCAGGCCCAGGGCAATGATGATGTTCTGCAGAGAGGGTCCCAGCACGGCCACCAGACTCATGGCCAGGAGAATAAAGGGAAATCCGAGCATGACGTTGACCATAAAAGAGATGCTTGAGTCGATCCAGCCCCGGTAATAGCCGGCGGCCAGTCCCAGGGCCACCCCGATGACCACCTGGAGCAGGACCGCTGTCAGTCCCACCACCAGCGAGATTCTGGAGCCGTGAATGATTCGGCTCAAGAGGTCCCGGCCGACCCCGTCGGTGCCCAGGAGATGCTCGCTGCTTCCGCCCGGCATCCAGGCCGGGGGCTGGAGGCGGCTCATGATGTCCTGCTCGAAGGGATCGAACGGGGCCAGCCAGGGAGCGGTCAGGGCCGCGCCGAGGAGCCCCAGAAGGATAATCCCGCCGATAATTCCCATCCGGAGCCGGCTGACCTTATTCAAGAAAAGGCGTGACTTGGCAGGCCGGGTGAGGGCGGGTGCCTCTTGCTGGAGTCCTTCGGTCACATTCTGCATGCGTGTTCGCCTTTTCCCTTTTCACAAACTGTATGCATAGAGCGATCCTTTGTTATGGATGATTTCCCTTCCGTTCCCATTTCCCAATCTTCAATCCTCAATCCAAAATCCATTCACTCCTGCCGGATGCGTGGATCGATGAAGGCGGCCAGAATATCGGCCAGCAAATTGCCGATGACCACGCAGAGGGAGAAGAAGATGACAATGGCCTGAACCACGGGATAGTCGCCCATGAGGATGGAATCCACGGCCAGACGACCCAGGCCGGGCCAGGCAAATACGGTCTCCGTGACCACCGTGCCGCCCAGGAGAATGGAAAACTGGAGTCCGGTGACAATGACCAGGGGAATGGCTGCGTTTTTAAAGGCATGCACGATGAAGACCCGGATTTCTCCGGCTCCTTTGGCCCGGGCCGTGCGGATATAATCCTGATTGAGCACATCGAGCATGCCGGAGCGGACCAGCCGCATATTGGCCGGAAGGAGATAGGCGGCCAGGGTCACGGCCGGCAGGACCAAGTGGGGGAGGGTTTCGCTGCCGGAAATCGGAAGCCAGCCCAGCCAGACGCCGAAGACGATGATCAGCATGATGCCCAGCCAGTACAGGGGCATGGCCTGGCCCATGAGCGCGATGAGCGTACTCAGGTTGTCGATGAAGGAATAGCGCCGCACAGCTGCGAGAATTCCCAAAGGGATGGCGATCAGATTGGCGATCAGGACGGCGCTGGCAGTGAGCTTGAGGGTGGCCGGGACCCGTTCGGCCAGGAGCTTGAGGGTCGGCACCTTGGCTACGAAGGAGTTGCCGAAGTCTGCATGAAAAATGACCTGGCCGATAAAATCGAGATACTGGATGATGATGGGACGGTCGAACCCCATCTGCTTTTTAAAGGCGGCAATGTCTTCCACTTCGGCCTCGGGCGGGAGTAGGACCAGGGCCGGATCGGCATTGAGAAACAGCAGAAAAAAGGAGATCATGGAGATGACCAGACAGACGGCCAGGGCCTGGATGAGACGCTTGATGATAAAGGTCTTCATAAACCATCGCTCCCGGGGGTCTGGAACCAGCGGCCGGAGCGCAGCTGTCCTGACTGGTACACGGCCAGGAGCCGGTCTTGATCCCCAAGCACCTGCAGATCCAGGGTCGGATCCCCGTCCACGATCAGAAGATCCGCTAAACAGCCCGGAGCGATTCTGCCCAGGCAATCCTTGAAACCCAGGAGTTCAGCCGCATGGACAGTGGCTGCCTGGAGGGCCTCGAGCGGAGTGAACCCGGCCTGATTCAGTTCCAAGAGTTCGTGTACATTGTGACCGTGTCGGTTGAGCGGTGTACCGGCGTCCGTGCCCATGGCGATTTTGACCCCGGCGGCCTTGGCTTTGGCCAGGCCTTCCAGGCGGGCGCTCCGGTGGGCCTGGGATTTGGCGACCATAAAGTCCTCCAGTCCTGAGGCTGTGCCTCCGGCAATCATGCTCGCCCCGGCTGCCAGGGTGGGAACAAGAAAAACATCATTTTTGAGCATGGCCTCCAGGGCTGCGGGATCCAGATCGGCCCCGTGTTCAATGGAATCGATTCCGGCTGCCACAGCATTTTTTGTTCCCTGCAGACTCTGGGCATGGGCCGCTGTTTTGCGTCCGGCCAGACGGGCGGTCTCAATTCCTGCGGCCATCTCTTCCCGGGTCAATTGGGCCTGTCCGGGCTCCACGCCCTTGGTGCAGACCCCGCCTGTGGCCATGAATTTGATGACGTCGGCTCCGGCCTTGAGCTGGCGGCGAACGCCCCGGCGGACTTGGTCTTGACCGTCGACCTCCAGGCCGAACTGCCAGCCGTGCCCGCCGGTCATGCAGAGCATTTCCCCGGCACAGAGAATGCGCGGTCCAGGAAGCATTCCTTCCTGGACAACCTGACGCACTGCCAGGTCCACATGCCCCCGGCAGCCCAGATCCCGGACAGTGGTCACTCCAACGGCCAGAGTCGCGGCGGCATGGGCTGCCATGCGCAGGGCCAGCTCCGCCGGAGTAAGCGAGGTGACGAAGTGTACGGGATTGACGGAGGCATCCAGGCCCAGATGGACGTGGGCGTCGATGAGTCCGGGCATGAGGACGCACTGCTGCAGATCCAGACGTCTGGCAGCCTGGGTCGGGGGCGGGGTTGTCCTGTGCTCCACCGCCGCAATCGTTCCCTGTTCCACGCCGATCCATCCGGAGAACAGGGACGGGTTGCGGCCGTCAAAAATAAGCGCGTTGTCAAGAAGAAGGTCCATGCGTTTGATACCCATTCACTGATGATGTTTCAGACGAGTATTCTTCATACGTATGAATTTTGTTCACGAAAAAAAAGATTCAGACTCTGGTGCAACCCTCAGTCGGTTTGCGGCTCGTCTTGCAGATGTCTGCGGTATCGTTCAACCAGAATGCGCGACTTGTCGAAATGCTCATTCATATATTTCCGGGCGTTTTCAGTATCCCGCTCCTGAAGGCACTGGTAGAAACGTTCATTGTAGACAAGATCCAGTTCACCGTCTGCATAGGGAAAATTGATCTTTGATGTGAATTCTCTGGAGATGTTGATAGCGGCCATCACCGAGGCCGACAGCAGTCGATTGTGGCCGGCCTTGGCCAGGAGGCCGTGAAAAGCGACCTGTTTGGCTCGGTTTACCCAGCCTTCAGACAGGGCCTGGCGGCATTCTGACAGGTTTTTTTCGAGTATATGCAGATCTTCTGCAGTGCGGTTTTGGCAGGCCAGGCCTGCCACCACAGGTTCGACCAAACGGCGGAACTGCATGACCTCTTCCAGGGTCAGGCCGCCCAGCCGATAGCAATCCATGACCACTTCCAGTATACGCTGGGAATTGCCCTGGGAGACAAAACTGCCGCCCATCGCCCCCCGCCGTTTTTCAATGAGTCCTTCGGCCACCAGCTGTCCCAGCGCTTCGCGAACCGCGGTTTTGGAGACATGGAATTCCTGGCCCAGGCTCTCTTCTGAGGGGAGTTTTTCACCAGGACTGAATCGTCCGGACAAAATGGCTTTGCGGATGGACTGGTGAATCTGCTTTGAGACCGGGACCGAGAAGTCCTTGCCTTCGAGATCTTGTTGAAAGTGATTCATGGGTGTCGTCTGTGCAAGTTCGAAACTGGCGCTGTCAAAGCCGGAACAATGGTGCATGAAAGCCTTGGCCGTGTCCATGGCCAGTTGAATGTCGTGGTGAAAGATTATATTTCATACGTATGAAGATTGTCAAGGGAAAATTTTTTCCGTATTCTTTGGACTGGTTGCAAAAAAAATGTGGAGGTTGATATGACCAGACAGCAGCCGGCACTGGCTCAGGATCGCTGTATTGTACTCCCGTTTCCATCCGAAAGCGGGGATGCTTTTGCAGGCGCTGGATTGGCCCTCCATTTCCTGCTGGGCAATGTCCTGGTCCTCCATCCTGACTTGCGGGAATGTTGGTTTGGCTGGCGGGTGACCCGGATTTTTCCAGAATTCGAGGCATTCTCCAGGTACTGCCGGGGAGAGGGTCCGGATCTGGACCTGCGGGAGATGAGCGCCCGGCAGAATATCAGGTTCTGGGTCTCGGGACACTGTCAGCCTGGACAGATCGAGATGCAGGTCTTTGATGCCCAGGTTCCGGAATCACCAGTGTCTGCGGATACAGCTTTTTCCTGCGCTGACGATCTGCTGGGCTTCAGGTCGGCCTTTCTGGCCTGCTTCGGCAGTGCGGCCTGTCCATTTCCGGAGTCCCGACAGCCGGCGGCTTTGTGGCCGGAAAAAGTGAGCTCGGACGGTCTGGAGGCCGTGGGGGCGGCCTTGCTTGAATTTTACCGCTTTGCCTTTACCAGGGCTGAGGACCCCATCGACCTGGCCCTGTTTCACAAGGCGGCGGCATCCGCCCCGGCTTCCTTCACGGTCCAGGAGCTCCCGGGCTGGGCCCTGTTCCGGGACGGGCAGAGCACTGAAGCCGCTGCCGGCTTTCACCGGGCCTTGGAGATCAATCCCAATGGGGCCGGCGCCATGGCCGGGCTCATGTGGTGCGCCCTTCAGGACGGGGATCGGGAGTCCAGCGTATACTGGGCCGGACGCAAGGCCGAGGTCTGCAGCCAGGATGTGCAGGCTGCCCGGGAAAAGGCCCGGCAGCGCTTTGAAAAAACCTGAGCGCTCCGTCGCCCGGCACAAGTTGACCGGACCTTTCAGGCCTTTGCTTTCGGGCGATAGGTGATGACCCGCACCTTTTCCAGCGTTGCTCTTTGTGCAGAATCAGGGCCGTCCTGGTCGGCAGATAGAGACGAATGCGATGTCCGGAGGCATCCGGCCGGCCCTGGGTTGTTGATTTTTCGCTGCAAAAGAGCTGGTCCGGCTCAATCCGGTTATGGCCGGCATAATCGGAATGGTCGCTGTCCAGGACCAGACGGTAGGTCCCCGGAGGGACTTCAATGGGATAATCGGGCCGGGAAGCGGTGGGGTGAAAATTGAAGACAAACAGGCAGTCGGCCCGGAAAAAGGCCAGGATCTGGTCCTGCTGATGCTCATAAACAAGAACCGGATCCGCTGTCTGCAGGAGCTGGGCGTGTCTGCAGAACGCGATCATGTCCCGGTCAAAACGGGCCAGCTGCCGGTATTTCAAATCGGAATGGTCCGCCAGGCTCCAGAGGCGCCTGGCATAGTGATAGGACCAGTTGTTCTCAGGTCTGGGAAAATCGATCCATTCCGGATGGCCGAATTCGTTGCCCATGAAATTGAGATAGCCGCTGCCGGCGGTGGTCAGGGTGATCAGCCGGATCATCTTGTGCAGGGCAATGGCCCGGTCCAGGTGCAGGCTGCTGCAGTGGCGGTGCATGTGGGTGTACATCTCGGAGCCGGCCATTCTGAAGAGCAGGGTCTGGTCGCCCACCAGGGCCTGGTCATGGGATTCAGCATAGCTGATACTTTTTTCCGCTGGGCGGCGGTTGGTCAGTTCATGCCAGACAGTGCTCATGGACCAGGTTTCGTCCCGCTGTTCCTTGGCAAGCCGGATCCAGAAATCCGGAATACCCATGGCAAAGCGAAAATCAAACCCGGTCCCTCCCTGCTCCCGGGGCAGGGCCAGTCCCGGCATGCCGCTGACATCCTCGGCAATGGTCAGGGCCTGGGGACGAAGCTCATGGATGAGCTCATTGGCCAGACTGCAATAGATTAGCCCGTCTTCATCCACGCTGCGGAAATAATCGGTATAGGAGGTGAAGGCCCGGTCCAGACCATGGTCCAGATAGAGCATGCTGGTCACCCCGTCGAATCGAAACCCGTCGAATTTGAATTCATCCAGCCAGTAGCGGCAGTTGGAGAGCAGAAAATGGAGGACTTCCGGTTTGGCGTAATCAAAGCAGCGGGAATTCCAGGCCGGATGCCTGCCGCGGGAACCGGTGTGGAAATATTGAAAATCCGTGCCGTCGAAGCGGCTCAGGCCCTCGACTTCGTTGAGCACGGCATGGGAATGAATCACGTCCATAATGACCCGGAGTCCGGCCGCATGGGCGGCGTCAACCAGGGCTTTCAGATCCTCAGGGGTTCCGAAGCGCGAGGAAGGGGCAAAAAAGCTGGAGATTTGGTAGCCGAAGGAGGCGTAATAGGGATGTTCCTGTACGGCCATGAGCTGGATCGCTGTGTAGCCGGCAGCCACGATTCTGGGGAGTATCGTGGCGGTGAATTCGGCCCAGCCGCCGATTTTCTCCGCTTCCTGGGCCATGCCCGGATGCACCTCATAAATGAGCAGGTCGGTCTTGGCCGGCGGAAGTTCAGGGGCATTCCAGCGATACTCCTGTTTTGGCAGCCAGACCTGGGCGTTGAAGATGCCGGTGCCGGGGTCCTGCACCACCCGCCGGGTCCAGGCCGGAATCCGGTCTCCGGACCCCCCGCACCAGTCAAGGCGAAGCCGGTAGAGCATCCGATGCGAAAAGGCATCTGCCGGCAGGCGGATTTCCCAGACGCCGTGTGCATTGATTCGCTGCAGCTGCCAGGCCGGGTCCTCCCTCCATTCGTTCATCTCGCCGATGAGAAAGATCCTGGTGGCATTGGGGGCCCATTCCCGGAAGACCCATTCCTGTTTGTCTGCATGGAGCCCAAAGTACTCGTGGCCCGTAGCAAACGCGGCCAGGCTTCCGGTATTCCCGAGGATGCGGTTTCGTGTGGCCGTTATCCGCTCCTGCCGCAGCTCCAGGGCCTCCCGGTAGGGCGTGAGCCAGGGATCGATCGTAAGCAGTGTCTGAACGCGATCAGTGTGTGGGGGCATGGACTCTTTGTGATTGTCTTGAATGTGCCATTGAGGGATTGTCGCGAAGCGCTGGAAACAGCCAGATAGAACGATGATCTTACCCCGGCTTCCGCTGAATCAGGGGACGCTGGAGCATTTTTTCATAGAGATCAATGTACTGTCCGGCCGTGACCCCGTGGTTGAATCGGCTCCTGCTCTCCTGCATGATTCGGGTGATCTGTCTGCTTTTGACGGCCTGCGGCTGGGCATAGAAGTCCATGGCCTGGGAAACGCCCCAGAAAAGCCCTTCAGGGTCGAAGAATTCAAAGAGGAATCCATTGCCGGTATCGGCCTGAATATTGAGATGGCTGATCGTGTCGTGGATGCCTCCGGTATCAAAGGCTATGGGCAGGGAGCCGTACATCGGGGCGATCATCTGCGGCAGACCGCAGGGTTCGAACTTGGAGGGCATGAGGATGAAATCCGAGGCGGCATAGCCCAGATGCTCCAGTCGCTCTTCGAAGTCGCAGACGGCCACCCGTTCATGAAAGCCATGAAAGGCCACGATGTCCCGAAATACGGGTTGATAGTCCCCGTTGGCCACGAAGACGATCTGCAGGTTCTGGTTCCACCAGGTGGAGATCATGGAATAGAGGATGTGACTGAGCAGCCCGCATCCCTTTTGAACCGGATCCAGACGTGAGGGCCAGAAGAAGAGAGGGGCGGTTTGGTCTTCGATGAGCCCCAGGGTGTGCTGCAGAAACTGTTTGTTGGTCTGTTTGCCCTGGGCGTGATCCGCCGGACTGTACAATGTTTCCAATTTTTGATCCTGCTCCGGATTAAAAGACGGATCCGGGGCGTTGAGAATCCCTACGGCGCAACCGGCCTCCACCTTGTGGGTCAATTCCCGCCGCAGGGGTTCTTCAATGAACAGGTGCCGCCCCTGCACGATCTCCTGGAGGAAGGTCGGGCTGACCGTGTTCACGAAATGGGCTGCAAAAACCCCGCTGACCAGGAAATCCACCGGAATGGTCTCCCGGGCGTGTTCATATTCGGGCGCAGGCTGGTCATAGTAGAGGTGGTGCCAGAAATAGGCGGCGTCGATGCCCCGGTCTTCGATCTGACTGAGCAGGGCCTTGACCGTATGGATATTGTGAATGGTGAACAAACAGGGAATATTCAAGCGGCGTGCCATGGCCGGGATCAATCCGGTCATCCAGTCGTTGCAGTGGATGAGATCCGGCCGGACCCAGGGGAGAATATTGTTGATGACCTCCCGCTGAAAGGTGATGGCCAGTTTCATGTTCTCCCCGCCGTAGGAGGAATAGACCCGGTTCAAATAATAAAAGGCCCGGTCTTGGGCTAGATGGATCCGGTCGTCCGGCATGACCTCCCGCAGGGAATGCAGTTCTTTTTTCAGAAACGGTGCGAGCTTGTCCTGGAAGATGGAGCGGTAGTCAGGCAGGGCCAGGTGGACGTCGGCGCCTTGATCGGCCAGGGCCTGGATCAGGGCGGCGGAAACATCAGCCAGACCACCGGCTTTGGCGGTCAATTGATTGGCCAGGCTTCCCATGCGGTCGGGAAGGTAGGTGACTTCCGGGGTGATAATGAGCACCCGGGGAGAGCGGCTGTTGGTGTGCATAACGGATTGATGATTGAAGATTGAAAATTGAATATTGAAGATTGCTGCACAATGAAGTCCGTATCGAACCTCAGGACTTCAAATTCTGCACTACCGACCGAAATGAGTGCGTTTTTCGTAAAGCAAATCAAGCCCAGGTGATAAAGCCGGGAAGGTTCTGCATCCAGGCATCCCCGGCCGGGACAACCCTGGCGGTGAATCCGAAATGCCCGGGTGTTTCACAGGGCAGGAAACATTCAAACTCGTACCGGCCATTGTCTCCATTGCCAACAACCTGCATCTGCAGCGAATTGCTGGAAGCCACCGAATCGACGCCCTGGAGGCGTCCAAAGTACAGCTCGACCTGAACCTCCTCCGGGCGCAGTTCGCCGAGATGGACCCTGGTCGTGATCCGGATCTGATCGCCCACCCGGGAGGAGCCCTTGTTGATCCGTTCCGGCGGGGTTATATGCACCTGCGACCAGTGGGCACTCAGGCGCTGTTTCTGAGCAGCCAGGTGTTTGGCTTCCCGGGAGTCCTCTTGCGTCAAGCTCTGCATCCGCCGGGACAGGGGGTGATAGAAACGCCGGGTGTACTCGTTCACCATGCGCAGGCTGCAAAACTGAGTCATGGCCGTCTGCATGGAGTGCCGCATCATGGTGATCCATTTTTCCGGGAGATCGTTGGGGCCCCGATCGTAGAAGCAGGGGATGACTTCGTTTTCCAGAACACTGTACAGGGACTGGGCGTCAATGGAGTCCTGCTGGGCAGGATGGCCGTTGGCATCTTCCCGTGGACCAATGGCCCAGCCGATTTCCGGCTGATAGGCCTCATCCCACCAGCCGTCCAGAATGCTGACATTCAAGGCCCCGTTGACTGCCGCCTTCATCCCCGAGGTGCCGCAGGCCTCCAGAGGACGCCGGGGCGTATTCAACCAGACGTCCACGCCTTGATAGAGATGCCGGCCCATGTGCATGTTGTAATCTTCCAGGAAGACAATTTTATGTCTCAGATCCGGCTTTTTGGCAAAGGCAATGATCTTTTGAATGAGTTCTTTTCCGTCGTTGTCTTTGGGATGGGCCTTGCCGGCAAAAATAATCTGGACCGGATGTTCCGTGTTCTTCAGGATGGCCTCTAAGCGTTCCGGATCCTGCAGCAGGAGGCCTGAGCGTTTGTAGGCGGCAAAGCGTCTGGCGAATCCGATGGTCAAGACATTCGGCTTCAAGACCGAGCCGGATTCATCGAGCACATCCACTGTCGCGTGACGCCGTCTATACTGCTGCACCATACAGCGGCGGCAGAAGGCGATCAGTCTGGTGCGGCAGCGTTCATGGAGACTCCAGAGCTCCTCTGAGGAAATGTCCAGAACCCGTTCAATGCGTTTGGGATCGCAGGAGAGACGCATCCAGTCCGGGCCGAGATAGCGCTCCAAAAGCCGGCCCATTTCCTCGGACATCCAGGTTGGGATGTGGATGCCGTTGGTTACATGACTGATGGGGATTTCATCTGTCGGTCTTTGGGGCCACAGATGCGCCCACATATTCCTGGCCACCTGCCCGTGCAGATTGGAGACGCCGTTGCAGAAGCCGGCGGTTTTCGATCCGATGATGAACATGGACACCGGGGTTTCAGGGTGAGCCTCCGGGGGTTGCCCCCAGGACAGGAGTTCGGATTCAGGGATCTTGAATTGTTCGCAATAGGGTTGAAAGACCGGGCGGACCATAGTGACCGGAAATTCGTCATGCCCGGCCGCCACCGGGGTATGGGTGGTGAAAATGGTGGTTCTGGGCACAATTTCCATGGCGGTCGCCGGATCGATGGGCAGCTTCCGGATCAACTGGGCCATCCGCTCCAGGCTGGAAAATGTGGAATGGCCCTCATTCAGATGGCAGACAGCGGGAAAGAGCCCGAGCGCTTCCAGGGCCCGCATGCCGCCGATGCCCAGAAGCACTTCCTGGGCGAGGCGGGTGGACTGATCGCCGGCATAAAGATTTTCGGTAATTTTGCGGACTTCTGGAGGATTGTCCTTGAGGTGGGTGTCCAGAAGGAGCAATCTGATGCGTCCCACATACATCTGCCAGACAGTGGCCCGGATGTCTCCGGAGGGGCCGGGAATGATGATCTCCAGTTCCTTTCCGGCCTGGTCCCTGGATCGGCTCAGGGGCAGCTGTTCCAGATCGATGGCCGGATAGGCTTCCTGCTGCCGACCGTTCTCGTCCAGACATTGGCGAAAGTAGCCTTTTCGAAACAACAGGCCGACCCCGACCAGGGGCAGGCCCAGACAGGATGCCGCTTTGAGATGATCTCCCGCGAGTATGCCCAGGCCTCCGGCAAACAGCGGGATGCTGGCGTGAAGGCCGAATTCCATGGAGAAATAGGCGATGACCTCGTATTCAGCCAAAGAGGAAAATTGGGAAGCATCCCTTTGAATGATGCGCTGTTCAAACAGATTGCGCACAACATCCATCTGGGCCAGGAAGCTTTCGTCTTCAGCCAGGGCTTCCAGGTGCTCCTGGTTCAGAGCGGTTCCAAAGAGCAGGGGGTTTTGATTCGATTTATCCCATAAAGCAGGATGAATCCGTCGAAAGAGGTCTCTGGCTTGATGATCCCAGGTCCACCAGAGATTCCTGGACAGGGTTTCCAGGAAGGAGAGTTTTTTGGGAATATGCGGAAAAATACGCAGGGTCTGGAGATTGAGCATGGTCATACACACAATGGTTGAGGCCGGAAAACATTGGCTGGGTTGCCTGCAATGGCCGTTGCAGGGGTGTTCTTTTCCCCTGGTCAAAGGCATGCTACGGGTTTTTGCGAAGATTGACAAGCCGCCGTAGGCTCGGGTTCCCGGGGGGACTTTCATTTTGCACTATTTTGGTGTAAGACTTCAAACCACCAGCTTGGAAGTGAGCAGCATTGCCGGTATGGTTCACTGTCTCACTGTAAACGATTCAACATCATGAGAGAATGCTATGCGCAGGGTTTTGACCGGCGGTCCGGTCTTTGTCGGTGACGGGACTATTCTGGAAAATGTGCGGGTTGTGCTTGAGGGCGCCCGCATCGCAGCGATTGAAAACGAAGACGCCCCGTTGCCCCGGGATGCGGAGGTGATTTCACTGGATGGACAGTTTCTCCTGCCGGGACTGATTGATTGCCATGTCCATCTGTGTATGGATGCCGGACCGGATCCCCTGGGGGGCTTGAGCCGGGAGCCTGTCCCCTGGAGCACCTTGAAAGCCGCGGAATTCGCTAGAAAGACTCTGCTGAGCGGGGTGACCACCGTCCGGGACATGGGAGGCGTGTCCGGAGTGGATCTTGTCCTGCGGGACGCCATTGCCGCCGGAAGGATTACCGGCCCCAGAATGCAGGCCGGCGGTAGCCTTATCTGCATGACGGGGGGGCACGGCTGGCAGGTGGGCCGCCAGGCCGATGGAGAGGCTGAGGTCATGCGGGCCGCCAGAGAGCAGATCCTGGCCGGGGCGGACCTCATCAAGCTCATGGCCACCGGCGGGGTGATGACCCCCGGGGTGGAGCCCGGCAGCGAGCAGTTCACAGAAGCAGAACTGCGGGCCGGGATCCAGGAAGCGCACAAGGCCGGAAAGAGAACAGCCACCCACGCCCAGGGCACGCAGGGTATCAAAAACGCGCTTCGGGCGGGCATTGACAGTATAGAGCACGGCATCTACCTGGATGAGGAATGCATCGAACTGATGCTCCGGCGATCCATTCCCCTCGTTCCCACCATGTCCGCCTTGTTCCATATCGAAAAAAACGGAGTGGAGGCCGGCATCCCGGAATTTGCTGTGGCCAAGACCCTTCGGGTCAAGCCGTATTTTCTGGAGAGCCTGCGCATGGCCAGAGAAGCCGGCGTTGTCATTGCCATGGGCACCGATGCCGGAACACCGTTCAATTGTCATGGGGGCAATGCCGAAGAACTCCTGTTTTTGACCCAGGCCGGATTCACGGCAGAGGAAGCCCTGGTGGCCGCCACCAAAACCGCGGCAGGCGTGCTGGGGCTCGAACAGGAGATCGGCAGCATAGAAACCGGCAAACGGGCCGACTTGCTGGTGGTTCAGGGCGATCCCCTTCAGGAGATTGGACGGCTCTGCGATCAGGACAATATCCGCATGGTTGTTCAGGACGGCCGCGTGGTCAAAGATTCGCGCATAGACAAGTGATCAGGACGCGTAAATCTGAAGGATTTATTGGACATCTTGTGATATTTCTTGCCCCTTTTTGAGGTTTCAGCCTCCGGCCCAGAGGGGCCTACGCCCCAGAGGGGTGTCGGGTTTCAGGTTTCAGCCCTGCCTCTGGCCGCAGACATCCAGTTTGATCGAAAGAGAAACGAGTCACCTCCTCCGTCATTCCGGCGGAAGCCGGAATCCAGAAGGTTCAACGGCGGTATGTCGGTACGAGGTTTAAACTTACATATCCAACAAGTATCTGTCAGCCTTGCCGGCGGCAGGGCTGACATCAATGATCAACCAGAAAAGGAGGTTGTAATGAAGCGAATCAGACATTTCAAAACGATTGGACTCTGGGGACTGCTTCTGGCAGGGCTATGTGTGGCCGGCATCACTGCCCCGGCCCAGGCCGAGATCAAGGAACTCAAAATCGGCATCGGGGTGGATGCCGACACCTTGAATCCGCAGGAGCAGACCACCACCCTCATTCAGAACATGTGCGATCTCATCTATGACACCCTCTTTTTTCAAAAACCGGACGGCACCCTCGTGCCCAGGCTGGCCACAGGCTATGACGTCTCTGATGACGGCTTGACCTGGACGATTCATCTCCGGGAAGGGGTGACCTTCAGCGACGGATCGGCCTTCAACGCCAAGGTTATGAAGCAGACCTTTGATCGCATATTGAATCCGGATATGCGGGTCCCCTTGCGCTTTGCCGTGTCTATGGTCGAAGAATGCAGCATTGTCGACGATTACACGGTGGCCCTGCACTTGAAGTTTCCCTTTGCTCCCCTGGCTGATGCCTTGTCCATGACCTTGAATTCGCCCATTTCCCCGAAAGCCCTGGAAGAATACGGGGAGGACGTGCGGCAGCATCCGGTGGGGGCCGGTCCCTATGTTCTCGAAGAGTGGGTCAAAGGGGACCGCCTGGTCATGGTCCGCAATGAAGACTATTTCGGGAAAAAACCCACGGTGGAAAAGATCATCTGGAAGGTGGTGCCCGAAGTGTCCACCCGGGAAGCCATGCTCCGCTCCGGACAGATCGACATCTGTTATAAGCCGTCCCCGGCGAATGTCTCCGGCCTGAAAGCCGATCCCAATGTGCAGGTGGACATGCCCCTGGACACCCGGACCATTTTTATGGGGTTGAACTGCCGGAAAGGGGTGACCCAGGACAAGCTCGTGCGCCAGGCCTTTAATTACGCAGTGGATAAAGAGGCCATCGTCAAAAAGATCCTCTTTGACACGGCCGTACCCATGGACGCGCCGGTTTCTCCCATTGTCTTCGGGCATAAGACCATGGACAAACAGTATGCCTATGATCCGGACAAGGCCAAAGCCCTCCTGGACAAAGCCGGTTTTGATTATGATACCGTGGTCAGTATGCGCACCCCCAACGGCCGCTATCTTTTTGACAAGCAGGTTTCCCAGGCCGTACAGGCCTATCTGCAGGCCATCGGGGTTAAGGTGGAACTTCGGACCTACGATTGGCCGACCTATGTGGCCGGGCTGCTGAAGCCCCTGGAGGAGTCTGAGCTGGAGGTCTTTCTCCTGGGCTGGGGACCGCTTTTCCTGGATGCGGATATGGGACTGTACGGGCAGTTCACCTGCGAGGTGAATCCCCCCAAGGGGCTGGGCGCTGCCTTCTACTGCAACCCGGAATACGACGAGCTCATGAAGCGATCCCGGATGGAGTTGAACGAGGATAAACGCGAACAGCTCCTGTTTGAAGCCAGCGAGATGGTCTGGGAGGACTGCCCCTGGATTTGGCTGCATGTGGAAAAATTCGTCATCGCCTACAGCCATGATATCGAGGGGCTGGTGGTGACACCCACAGAGAAGTTCTATCCGACGTATATCTCCAAATAGTCAAACCTGAAGAACCGTCAAAGGGTTCCAGGTTCACTGTTCACGGTTCACGGTTGAGAAAAAAGGCGGATTTTGAGTGCATTCTTCAGATATCTCCTGACGTGAAAACCCCTCGTCTTCAACCTGAACCGTGAACCTTCAATCAGTCTTATGCTCCGCTATATTATAAAACGCCTGCTTTACACCGTGCCGGTTCTGCTGGGCATCTCCCTGCTGCTGTTCTTTATGCTCCGCATGCTCCCGGGCGATCCGGCCCAAGTCCTGGCCGGACAAATGGCCTCGTCTGAAGAAGTGGAGATGATCCGTCATCAGCTGGGCCTGGACCAGCCGGTTTTGCTCCAGTATGCCCATTTTTTGAACCGCTTGGCCCATTTTGATCTGGGTCGATCAGCCAGGACCCAGAATCCGGTGACTCAGGAAATCTGGGCCCGCCTGCCCAACACCCTTCTGCTGGCGGTCCTGGCCATCAGTCTGGCCTGCCTGCTTGGTATCCCGGCCGGGATTATTTCCGCGGTCAAACCCTATTCCTGGCTGGATTATCTCATGACCTCGGCCGCGCTTTTTGGAATCTCCATGCCGGTCTTCTGGCTCGGACTCATGCTGGTGCTCATTTTTTCCGTGACCCTGCACTGGCTGCCGGCAGGGGGAACCGGGTCCTGGAAGCACCTCGTCCTGCCTTCTTTTACCCTGGCCATGTTTGTGATGGCCTTTATCGCCAGAATGACCCGCTCCACCATGCTGGAGGTCCTGTCCCAGGATTATACCACCACGGCCCGGTCAAAGGGGCTTAAGGAAAAAGTGGTGATCATCAAGCACGCCCTGAAGAATGCCATGATTCCCATTATCACGGTGATCGGACTGCAATTCGGCATGCTGCTGGGCGGGGCCGTGCTTACAGAGACCGTATTTGCCTGGCCCGGCTTGGGACGTCTGATCGTTGATTCCATTCTGGCCAGGGATTATGCCGTCACGCAGGGGGCAATTCTCGTTTTCGGCCTGCTCTATGTCCTGGTCAATCTGATTGTTGATCTCCTGTATGCCGTCCTGGATCCCAGGATTCGCTATGACTGATATTTACGCTCGGAATACATTGAGGGTTCAACTTTTCGTTAATCCTGGGAGTCGAAACTGTATATTTCGGCAGCAGTGCAATGTATACTGCTCCAACATACCTTTTTCAGAATTTTGTCCTTGAAATCAAAAAACAATCAGTCTTTGTTTCAAAAACCAAAATTGGATCAGTATATTCCTCCCGTAAGGATTTTTTTATAAATTGTACTATGTATTCGGTTTGAGTTTTCAGGTCATGGCGTGAAAACTCGAAGCGTATGCCAGGAGTCGAAGAAGTGCTTGAAAGCGACGGTCCATTGTCTCTGGCCTGGAAGCGCCTGAAGCGGAACAAGGCGGCCCTGGTCGGGGGATTGATCATTTGCATCTTCCTGTTGATCGCCCTGCTGGCCCCGGTGATTTATCCGGACAATCCTTCCAAACCGGATCTCATGCATTCACTGGAGCGTCCGACCTGGGAGCATCCTCTGGGGACGGATCAACTGGGACGGTCCATATTGGGCCGCATTATTTACGGCGCCCGCCCTTCGCTGCTCATCGCCATCGGAGTCAGTTTTTTCGGCCTGATCATCGGGGCGCCCATCGGTCTGATTTCCGGCTATTCCGGTGGGCGGGTGGATTTTGTGATTCAACGCCTGAACGATATCCTGCTTGCTTTTCCCGGCTTTTTGCTGGCCCTGGCCCTGGTGGCGGTCCTGGGGGTCGGCTTGAAAAATACCGTGATTTCCATCGGCATCAGCATGGTTCCCCTGTATATTCGACTGGTCCGGGGCTGCGCCCTCTCGGTGAAGGAGAATGTCTTTGTGGAGGCGGCCCATTCCCTGGGCACCCCGAATCGGGTCATCCTCTACCGGCATATCCTGCCCAACGTCACGGTCCCGATCATCGTCCAGACCAGTCTGGGCATGGGTATGGCCATCCTCTATGCCGCGGGTTTAGGCTTTCTGGGGCTCGGCGTGCAGCCCCCGACCCCGGAATGGGGGACCATGCTCGGATCCGGCCGGGACTATATTTACGCGGCCCCGCATGTGGCCACTTTTCCGGGGATTGCGATTTTTCTGGCGGTGCTGGGGTTCAATCTCATGGGGGACGGGCTTCGGGACGCGCTTGATCCTCGCTTTACGGTATAACTATGCAGACGATACTTGAGATCAAGAATCTGGTGACCTCCTTCCACGGTTCCGAGGAGACCGTCCGGGCCGTGGATGGACTGGATCTGTGCGTCCAGCGGGGTGAAACCCTGGGCCTGGTGGGCGAATCCGGCTGCGGCAAAAGCGTGACTGCGCTTTCCGTCCTGCAATTGCTCCGCTGTCCCCCGGCTGCAATTCAGGGAAGCATCCTGTTCAACGGGCAGAATTTGCTGGAGCTTTCCCGTGAGGCGATGCGCAAATTGCGGGGGGATGCCCTGTCCATGGTTTTCCAGGAGCCCATGACCTCCCTGAATCCGGTGTTGACCATTGATGATCAGCTCACGGAAGGCATTCGGCTGCACCAAAAGGTTTCCAGGGCCAAAGCCAGAAAACAGGCTCTGGAATTTCTCGATCTGGTGAAGATCCCTGATCCGAAAAACAGAATCCGTGAATATCCGCATGCGCTCTCCGGGGGGATGCGCCAGCGGGTGATGATCGCCATGGCCCTGGCCTGTCACCCGCAGCTTTTGTTTGCCGACGAACCCACCACCGCTCTGGATGTGACCATTCAGGCCCAGATTTTGGATCTTCTGGGTCGTTTGAAGCAGCAACTGGAGACCTCCATTGTCATGATTACCCATGATCTCGGCGTGATCGCTGAAATGGCCACCCGGGTCGTGGTCATGTATGCCGGCCGGGTGGCCGAGGAAGCCCCGGTCAGGGAGTTGTTCAAAGATCCCCGCCATCCCTATACCAGGGGGCTCTTGGGGTCGATTCCCGCGGTCGGCCGGAGGAAATCGCAGAAAGACAGAAAGCTGCAGGAAATTTCCGGGATCGTCCCTGATCTCAAAAATCTCCCCCGGGGGTGCCGCTTCCATCCCCGCTGTTCCGAAAAGAGGCCCATCTGTGAAGAACAGGATCCCCCGAAAATCAAGCTGGGTCCTTTTCGGGAAGTGACCTGCTGGCTGGAGGCGGAGGGCGGAAGGAATTGAAGATTGAACAATGAATAATGTCTATTGAAAAGATGCAGAACAAAAAGAGGACCCTATTTATACTTCAGACTTCGTAACCTCGGGACAAATTGGAGTTCGCTGGAAAGAACGCTGTCCTTATGAGACAGTCATCTACAATCGGACAGCAATAGTCAATAGTCACTCGTCAATATTCATTAGAGTATGGTTTTGCTCAGCGTCAGCAATCTGAAAAAATATTTCCCTCTCAAGAAGGGGGTCCTCTCCAGAACCACCCAGTTGGTGAAAGCCGTGGACGGGGTCAGTTTTCAGCTCCGGCAAGGGGAGACGCTGGGGTTGGTCGGGGAGAGCGGCTGCGGGAAAACAACCGTGGGCCGGGCCATCCTGCACCTGATCGAACCGACCTCCGGGGAGATTTTGTTCAACGGGCAGGACGTCACTCGGTTGCATACCGCAGCCAGGCGCGAACTGCGCTCATCCATGCAGATTATTTTTCAGGATCCCTTTACCTCGCTCAATCCCAGGATGACGGTGGGCAATATTATCGCCGAACCGCTCATGAACCAGAAAAAGCT
Organism: uncultured Desulfohalobiaceae bacterium; assembly: GCA_964621385.1. GTDB lineage: Bacteria > Desulfobacterota > Desulfovibrionia > Desulfovibrionales > Desulfothermaceae > JAABTT01. Next base: position 1,046 of record CAZUMF010000003.1, on the reverse strand, counting down.
CTCCAAATCGGAGCGAAAGGAGCGGGTCGCCTGGCTCATGCACAAGGTCGGGCTCAGGCCCGAATATCTCAGCCGGTATCCCCATGAATTTTCAGGGGGGCAGCGCCAGCGCATCGGCATCGCCAGGTCCCTGGCCCTCAACCCCCGGGTGATTGTCTGCGACGAGCCGGTCTCCGCCCTGGATGTCTCCATTCAGGCCCAGGTGATCAATCTCCTGGTGGAGCTTCAAGAGGAGATGGACATCTCCTTTTTGTTCATTGCGCATGATCTGGGCGTCGTGGAGCACATCAGCGACCGGGTGGCGGTCATGTACCTGGGCCGGATCGTGGAGATGGCCCCCTATGATGAAATCTATGACAACCCGCTGCATCCTTACACCCGGGCCCTGCTTTCCGCCGCTCCCATCCCGGACCCGGATCTCACCCGGGAGCGGATTCTGTTGCCGGGGGATGTTCCCAGCCCCATCAACCCGCCTTCTGGCTGCGGATTTCGAACCCGCTGCCCCCAGGCCAGACCGGAATGCCGGGACATCGAACAGGAACTGTGCACTGTCGAGACCGGGCATTGGGTGGCCTGCCCCTATTGTTGAAGACGAACATCCAGATCGCATTGTCTGTGGCTGTCTCCACCGAATTGGGTCGCTTTATAAAGAGTAGAAAACCTGTCCCATGCGCTCCTGTGCCAAAAGACCCTGCCTGAGAAGATGCGCTAACCAATATGCGTCCCATTTGTCATCGGTGTATTTGAGGCTGGTGTAAGGCTGAATGGCCGCTGGATTTCCCAAAAGCACATTGAAATCAGCCTCCTGGAGTCCGTCAACCACCCTATCGCCTGTAGCTGTCGAACTGCCAGAACCGTCCAGGATCAACGATAGGCAACCCTCGATATTCCTCGAGATCGAGTAGGTCCTTGTCATCAGTAACGATACAGTCTGCTGAAGTTGCTACGGATAGCGCCAATACGTTGTCGTCATCCCGGTCACGGCAGACTTGCTCAGACAGCGGCTCCGGTGAATGCAGAACCGCGCGGGTGCGGACAAGCGCGGT
>CAZUMF010000002.1:0-53848 GCA_964621385.1 uncultured Desulfohalobiaceae bacterium | reverse complement strand
TTTGTACCTTTGTGGTTAAAAGTTCTTGTTTTTTATGACAGTGCTTACGGCGTAATTCATTAAGAGCTAAAGGTTTGTTCCAAAAGCTGCCCGAGACGCTGCAGGTGCCGCTGTTCTTCGGCGGCTATGTCCAAAAGCGCCCTGCAGCCCGGCTCTGCAGCCTGAGCCTGTGCGGCTCTGGTATACAGATCCAGGGCCTGGGCCTCAATGGACATGGCCAGGGAGACGATGTCTTGCGGTGACTCGGGATCGGTTTGAAAACGATGAAGATATTCATCGGTGCTCAATCCTCCCTCGATGCCCTGGCTTTCGACCTGCTTTTCGAATTCCTGCAGATCCTGATGGGTTCCACGCAGTTGTGCATACTGCTCAAAGATAGATTGTTGATGCTGTTTTTCGATTCCTGCATCCGGTCGTTCAACTCCGGCAGAGGCATGAGCTTGGCCATGGGGATATGCCCCTTTTCGTATTCGGCCGGCTGCCGGACATCCAGGATGTTGATCTCTCCAGGAGGAGTGTCATCCATGAGTTTCTCGGCCTGCAGGCTGTCGATGGATGTGACAGGTGTGAAAAACTGCTTCCAACGCATGGGGCGGCTCCCGTCAGTCGTCATTTCGGATCGGTGGATTGGACCCAGAGGATTGTTGGGAAAATTCTCCATCAGGTCGGGCGTCGGCCTCGGGCCTGAAGGCTCACTTTCATTGTAGGGAAATAAGTCGGGGATTGCAAGACCGGGTTTCGGGCCGGCCAGGGCGATTGCAGATGGAATTGCTTCTTAATTTGTTTTAGGAGAGATTCTTTTCGCGGACTCGCTCAGAATGATTATGTTGTAAGTATTTGTCTTTGCTTGTCATTCTAACGGCTTGCCTCGGCGTAGCTTCTGAGCAAAGACGGGAGTCTGCGAGTGAAGAATCTCTACTCTTACAGCACTGCCAGATGCGATTGACGTGCCGTCTCTCGTTTCCCTAAAAACTATGCACATACGTCACCAGACTTGATTGACCTCAGGTCATGTTCAGATTTGGGACATCATAAATCACCTTCCTCAAGGCACAGCGATCCTCGACAGTAAATAGCGATCGGTTAACAGCATATGCTCTTCCCATGCAGCCGCCAGCGCAATGTTTTTGCCCTGGACATGTTTTGCATAGCTTCAGGTCACGGCTGCGGTGCTCGCTGATTTTCGGAAGCCAAGTCCATTGATCCAGTGCTTCTGCTATAGCTTTTTGCAGGTCCCGTTTATCGGACAGGAATACCGCATATTGCGGGTGCATGAACATGACGCACGGATAAAGGGTCTTGTCTGCGGTGATAAAAAGGTTTTGAATACAGGTGCAGACCTTATTGGCTGTCGTCTGCCGACCCTTGAACCATTCAATGGCGGAAATAGTGCCGCTTTTGTGGTAGAGGTCTCTGAAGCGGTGATCAGATTGATATCGCCCGATGAGTTCACTGTACTGGGATGGAAGCGGCAGGTCAATGTTCTCGTCTGTGAGCGCCCGCCCGCCCTTTACCAGGGTGTTACCGATCACTCGTTTTATACCCAGGTTTGCTGCCATCTCCAGTATGGCTGGCAGGTCGTTGAAGTTATGCGCCATTTCAGTGAAGGCCAAACGGATCTGTCTGCCCATGTTGGCATTGACCAACAGATGGATGCCGCGAAGTGCCCGCGTGAAGTTGCCAGTACCTCGAACATAATCATGTGTTACGGCTTCGGCACCGTCCAAGCTTACTTGAATAGCCAATTTGTCGATGGGCAATTCTCTCAGGAGGCTGACCGCCTTTGATGTCAAAAGGGTGCCGTTGGTCTGGAGGCATACTTGCTCCAGACCCTCCAATTCGCAGCAATACTGGAGAAGGTGAAGACATTCAGGATGACAGAGGGGTTCACCGCCGGCTAAAAAGATCCTTTTACCCCCCATATCGATGAATTCATGGATCCAATTCAGGATAACAGGCCCCGGAATCGTATGGCTACTGGCTGCGGGAAGGCTATCCAACCAGCAATGCCGGCAATACAGATTGCAACCTTGGGTCACCATTATGGTGAGCGAATCCGGCGGGAAAAGTCCTCCGTCTCTGATTCGGGGCAATATTTCAGGACTTATCGAGCTCATTGTATTCGTGTTACAAATACTTATCCATTCCCATGTGGCGGTGCATTTGGAAAAATGCTTCAGGCTCCATGTCCTTAAGGACTCGCAGGTAGGTCCATCCTTCGAAAGGCAGGCTGAAGCGCTCCAATCCAGGCTCGGTACATTGGCTGCAGTTTGAAAATTCACCGATACGCTTGCGTACTTTGCATGCTTTCCGGGATGATAGCAGATTTTCCAATTCCGATTCCATAACATTGCCGATGGGAATGTCAATGAGAGGACACAAGAAGAGCGTGCCGTTGTATCGTATGAAAAAATAGTTAAAACCGCACGAACATGGTTTTTTAATGGATCCGGCTTTTAAAAAATGTACCATTTGCTCATTATGGTATTGCCAGTGAGATGGGCCTTTTTTGAAGAACCTGATCATTTTCTCGGTCTGTTGCCTTGTGAATGCCAAATCATCTGCCCGGTCTGGATTCAAATAACGGCCTCGGGTAATGATGCATGGAGAAAAGATTGTGAACAAATCGTTTTCTGCTGCGTAATCGGCGATGGTATCCAACGCATCCACATTGGCGGGCAAAATGGTTGTTTTCAAACCGAGGATGAGATTGGGAAATCTCGACCGGAGTCGGATCAGTCCCTGAATAGTGGCATGAACCTTCGACCAGGCGCCCTTGACGCCGCGAATATTGTCATGAACCGGGCCGACCGCGTCGACGGCGCAAGCCACCACCAGTTCGATGTTGTATGCTTTCAACGTTCGGAGGATAGCTTCAGAAAAGTCCACCACGTCTCGGGTCAAAATGCCGTTGGTGGTAATGGCTATGGACTGAAGGTGTTTCAAGTTGTTCTGTTGTAAAACGCAAATGCCTGCAAATAAATCGGGCAGCCTTTTGACCAGATAAGGCTCTCCACCGGTGATATCCAGTTCCCTCAGATTGGAAAAAAAGGGTGAAGCCAGGAACTGGAGCCATTGATCGACAGAAAGACTGGCAACGTCCCGCGGGATTTTCCAAATATTGCACATGACGCATTTGGCAACACAATCATGTGTGATCTCCAGGCTGACCGCTTGGGGTCTGACCGGTTTACCCATGGATTTCAAGTACCGAAATTTGGCCCCATTGAGAGCGAGCCAAGCCGCCAGTCGATAACGTTGCGCTTTGTTCATGGGCTCCTGTCCACATTGTATTCATGCGAGGCCCTCATTCTATTCCCAGCAATCTTTTTGCATTTTGTCCGAGGACGGCATCTTTTTCCTCTTCGGCCAACAAAGGATTCGCCTTTAGACGTTGAACAATACCGGCAAGGCTGATTCCGTAATAAAGCGGACCGGGGTAGTCCGTTGCAAACAAAATCCGGCCAAAACCGATGCTGTCTCTGATCCTTTGTATTTTTTCCTCGTCATCAAATAGATAGGGTGCCGCGCTGATGTCTGCATACATATTTTGACATTTTTTCATAATCTCAACGGCCTCATCAAACCATATCCCCGGATAATGAGAACTGTAGGATCCGAAGTGGGCCAGCACAATCGGCACATCGGGGTACTTTTGGGCCATGGGTTCCCAGAACTTGGGACGGGAATCCTGGCTGAGCTCGACCAGTTCGAAAGGACCGGCTGCGCAGCCGCTGTGGGAGAGAATCGGTGAGCCGGTTCTACTGCAATATGCAAAAAGGGTGTCCGCGTTCTCATTTTCCGCCGGATTGAAAAACTGGGAATAGGGAAGCAGCTTAATGCCTTTTAGGCCAAGCTTTTCAATATCGTCCAGAGTTTTTGTGATGTATGCCCTGCTCTTGGACAGATTCACCGAGCCGAATCCAATAAGGGTTTCAGGATAGTCTGCAACCCAGTCGGCGACATCCCGGTTCGTCACGTGGGTGCTCGAGTACAGATCGGATCGGATAAACTCCAAATACTTCTCAAAGGGTACTCTTCGGGATTGCTCGGATAATGCGTAGCTCATGCAGAGCTTTTCGATGATTTCGGGGCGGTCAACATCCATTGGATCGGTATCGGTTGCCAGGATAACCGCATGCCTGATTCCTGCCTTTCTCAGATCGGAGAGAAATTTCAAGTCGGGGATTTTGGGATGCACGTGAAAATCGACCAAAGGGGAAAGGTCTGGGTCGGGTTTGACTCTGTCCAGTTTTTCCGCGCAATATCCAACGGCTACCAGTTCCTCTGTGCTGAATGCGCCTTTGGCTTTTACCACGGCATAGCCCTGCACGCGCACGGGTCTTTGAATCGAGTCCATGGCCAACTTCAGCCGGGATCTGATAAGCCAGTCAACGGACGGCCAAACACTTTCGGCCCGATTTTGAAGCAGACGGAGCATTTCCCCCAGCTTCGACCTGCTCTCTATGCGCAGGACCGTTCTGACGATTCGCCATCGAATGTCCGGTGGATCATGGACCAGTGCATCGATGAGTTCATCAGCCGAGGGAACGGCATCGAAGCCGAAATAGGACGGATGCTCATCCAGCATGATGTCCTCAATCTAAAGGATGGGCGCTCTGGGTCTGCTTCACTTCGCACTCGCCGGTGTGCTGATCATTTCCCACAGGGTGATATCCAGTGGTTCGGCCAGCAGTTCCCCGGCTTTTGCCTTGAAGTCTTCTAAATAGGGCATGGCCAGATGCTCATCAAGGGCCTTTTGGCTGATCCAGTTCTCGTAGAGCATGAAGAACGATCCATCGTCCTCGGAAACATGTAAATCGTAATTGATGCAGCCGGCTTCGGCCCGTGTAGGCTCCACCAGCGCCATCACCTCGTTTTTGACCTTTTCCTCCAGGCCGGGCTTGGCCTTTATACGCGCGATAACCGTGACTTGTTTATCCGCCATCTTCACTTTCCTCCCATTTCTCCCACTGATCACAGCCCCCATGAGGAGGCTTCGCCTTTCGTAAACGTTCGCACTGACCTTTGGCCGATGGTTTGACCTGAACCTTTCCATCATCCCATTGTCGTTTGCCCGTCCAATCCTTACAGGTACCGCAAACCTGTTTGTTTCCGTCCAGATCCATAGAAGCTATCCCTTTTAGTCCGCTTTTTCGAAAAATTCCTTGCCGACACCGCAATTTGGACAAAACCATGAATCCGGCAGGTCTTCGAAGGCCATGCCGGGTTCAATGCCCCCGTCCGGATCTCCTTGGGCCGGATCGTAAGTATAACCGCAAACGCTACAAACCCATTTGTCCATAGTCTCTCTCCCTATATTCGAGTGCTTTTCAAATAAAGTCATTACATTCGAAGCATCCGGCGTTTGCGTCTCATGTCAAGCCACAAACACTCATGATTCGACCTTTTCCCTCCTTCTTAAGAATAACACCCAGCCTCAGATTTCTGGTTTGCGGCCGAGAAGATACGCCGCGGTAATATTGCAAAAGCTTGTCCATGATCTCCAGTACCGCCTCATCGCTTAAATCCCGAGCTATGGTTTCAGCAATCATCGACTCCTTGCCGCCGGCGCCCCCGACCATGAAGACCCAGCCCTTGGGCAGTCCGATCAAGCCGATATCCTTGATGGCGGGCTCTGCACAGGAATTAAAACATCCGGCGATGCCGATTTTAATCTTAGAGGATATCTTCGGGTAGGGATAAAACCTTCCATCGATTTTCCGGGCCAAGTCAATGGTATCCCGCTGGCCGCGATTACAGAATTTGCTGCCAGGGCAGATCTTGATATATTGCTGGCATAGGGCTGTTCCGGCCTGGGCCTTGAGACCCAAATCCTCGTATGCCGCGTCGATATCTTTTTCCTGGAGGCCGAAGAGGGCCATGCGCCCGTCGCCTGTTACCTTGAGCATCTCCACGTCATATTTTTCTGCTATGTTCGCAATTCGGCGGCCGGTTTCGACATCCATAACACCACCCAGTAGACGGACGGTGATGGCATAGGTCTCCTGATCTCGCTGCAGGATGGCGCCTTTAGATAAAATATCCTCTTTTCCCATCGCTATTTCTCCTTATTCACAGGCCGACGCACTTTTTGAATTCGTCGACACCCATCTTATCGATGATTCGACCCAAGCGCACCTTGGGGGGCCAGTCGCCGTCCTCGCAATAGCGAAAAATGCGCGCGACCATTTCCGTGGCATCGGCTTCGCTCAGGTTTTCGTCCAGGAGATCGCCCATTCGCGGCTTTGCACCACAGGTCCCGCCGACGGTGATTTTCCAGCCACCGGATAAGCCCGTGAGACCAATTTCCTTGAAAACAGGGGCATTACAGGCGTATTCGCACCCGGCGATTCCGATCTTGAATTTGGCCGATAGCTGACGGCCGTGGTAACGTTTGTCCAGTTGCCTGCCGAGACCCATGGCGTCTTGTTTCCCGTGGCGGCAGTAGGTGGTGCCTGGACAGAATTTGACCATCCGAACACAGAGTCCAATGGCGTAGCCGATGTCCATCTGCACATCCTGCCAGAATGCATCGAGATCTGCCTCTTCCAGCCCGATAACCGCGATGCGCTGCCCGGAGGTCATCTTCAAGGCGGCGGCGTTGTACTTTTCCGCTGTATTCAGCAGTTTTCTGAAATCGGCCACCCGGATAAAGCCGCCTGGTATGTGCGGCGCCACTGCAAAAGATTCCTGATCTCGCTGCAGGATGGCGCCTTTTTCAAGGATGTCTTCTTTAGCCATCAGCTCGCCCCTTTCCAGTCAAAGGATTTTCATCCGTATGGTTCAATTGAATCCCATCACTGCAACTGTTGGATGCTGGATTGATATCGTTTCCCGGGAAAATCCTAAGCCGAGAGTTTTTTGGTATGAACTCAATGTAGCCCACATGAACAAAGATTGTTGATAGGCCTACACCATCAGAGTGTGTTCAGCACTTCTTCGGCCACATCGCCCAGCCCTAACTCTTCCAGTTTATCCCGGCTCGGTATTCCGGTTTTCTTATCCCAACCCCTGATTTCATAATATTCATCTTTCATTGTTTCGAACTTTTCCTTATCCAGGACTTCACCTTTGTAAGGACCACTTTTGAGGGGCTCTTGAAAAAATTTTTTCGGCAAGCTGTCGTCCTTTCTGCGCAGGCCCTGTCGAACGTCAAACATACGTTCCAGATTACGGACTCTTTCGGAGACTTTCAGCAGGTGATTCAGATCCCAGTCCTTGCCGGTCACCAGGTTAAAGGCCTGGGTTGCCCTTTCGGTGTCGTAATAAATGAACAGGCCGTAGAGCCACTTGCATATTCCCAGGTTGTCGGCTACCCGTTCCATATGTTCGGATATAACCGTGGAGTTCGCTTTGCCCTTATAGGAAGTAGGAATAGCCGCTTCGGGATGGCCGAACTGCTCAGTGGCCACCTGCTGGAACCAGTCGTTGGCATGGTGCCAGTCCACTTCCAACAGATTGCCCCGCAACGGCAGGGGATCGCCACGGTGCCCCACAGCCTGCATGAGGCCGGTGCCTTTGAAGGACCGAAATTCATAGGCATGAGGTGCCAGGCCCTTGACCAGATCGACTTTTTCGACCGCGTCCGGCCCTACTGTTCCGGCAAATACTTTCTGGCCTTCGGCCAAAAGATCACCGTATCCCTCGCGCTCGGCGATCTTGCGGATGGTGCCTAAAATAGCATCCTTGCTGCCGCGCTCCATGGCAATGCCGTCTGTGTCTTTGGCGGTGATGATCTTGAGATGATAGAGCTCCATGAGCAGTGAGATGCAGGCCGAGGTTTCCGAGCAGTCCATGCCCAGTTTGTTGGTCAAGAGGGTGGCCTCCCAGAAAACATCCATGTCCAGGTTCCAGACCTCACCAGTAAATCCACTGAACGGTTCGCAGGAGGTCACCCCTTTGCCGATTTCCGGCACAGAGATAAAGTTCATGCAGCGGTTCGGACAGTTGAAACAGCCCACATTCTTGAGCTGGTTCTTTTGTACGTAATCCGGCGCCCCGTATTTTTCTAGGATTTCATCCCAGCAGACATCCTCGAAGTAGCCCACTGGAAAAAAGCCCATCTGGTACATCATGAGCACCCCGCGGGAGACCCCCCATTGGGACAGCTCTTCGTAGGCCGGATGCTTGCGGATCTCGTTATTGATCTGGATCGATTGTTCCAGGAAATCCTCCGGCTTTGCTACCGCAACGCCTCCGGAACCCCGTACGGCTATGGCTTTGAGGTTTTTGGAGCCCATCACCGCCCCCATTCCGGTACGCCCGGCCGCGTCACCGGTTTCGGTGATCATGCAGGCAAAACGGACCAGGCGTTCGCCGGCCGGGCCTATGCAGACCACCTTGATCTCCGGATCACCAAGTTCCTGTTTGATCAGTTGCTGGGTCTCATAGGTGTCTTGACCCCAGAGGTGGGCGCCGTCACGAATTTCAACCTCGCCGTCTTTGATCCAAATATAGCTTGGTGTGGCTGCTTTGCCCTGAATGATGACATGGTCGTAACCAGCGTATTTGACTTCCGGACCCCAGTAGGCACCGAAATTCGATTTGGCCCGGAGGTTGTTCATGGGGGACAGCGCTGTGACATCGACCCGGCCGGATCCGGGCAAAGCAGTCCCGGTCAAGGGACCGGTGTTGAAAATCAACGGATTTGCCGGATCAAACGCATCCGTCCCCGGGATGTAATGATCGTAAATCAATCGCACCCCGAGCCCCCTGCCGCCGACATAATCCTGGACAAAAGGCTCAGTGGGCTCGGTAGTGATCGTGCCCTCGCTTAAATTGATTTTGAGTATGCTGCCTACCCACCCATTCATGTTATTCCTCCCCAAGCGCCTGTTTGACGAGCAGTGGTATCTGTTCGGCGTTTTCAATGAGTTTCAAGTAAGCCTCTTTGGATAGATCTTCGTAGGTTATGGCCCCGGTGGGGCAAACTTTGACGCAGGTCGGATCGCCGTCGCAGAGATCACATTTCAAGATTTTTCCATTGCCCGGATCGACAAAGGTTGCACCGAAAGGGCAGGCGAATACGCAGCTCAAACAGCCGATGCAGCGATTGGTGTCAACCTCCAGCGCACCGGTACGATAGTTGCGGTATGTGGCCTGCCTGGGACACGCCAGTTCACAGGCTGGCTCTTCGCAACGCATGCAATTGATGGGCACAAAGGCTGCATCCTGTTCCCATTTGACCACATGAATTCTGCCCTTGGCGGGATTGCAGACAAACTCATGCTTGAGGGCACAGTAATTTTCACACGATCGACAGCCAATACATTTCTGGGCATCAATGATTAATGTTTTCAGAGCCACGATGGACCTCCGGAATGTATCGAGATTATCGTCTGGACCCGACATCCAATGGATGTATTTGGTTATTATTCAGTTTGGCCTCCTGACCGCCGGTCAGGAGGCCAAACTGAATATTAGAACGGCAACAGGCTCAATTCCATGGCGGCCTTGGTTTCCTTCCATGATTCTTTTTGTTGTCTGGATACCTCCAGCGCTTTCTGGGTCAGCAGGCAGAAGAGAGCGTTATTTTGCACCTTTGTATCCAGTACCTCCACTTCTTTGACAATGCCGATCGGATCAACCCGGTAGCGGTGAAAAATGAAACCCTGCGGGGATTCGACAGCGGCAAAGCCCTCGGTGCCTATTCCTGAAGGAATCGTTCGTATGGCCGGGCCATGGAATTTCTTCTGGGCAAGCATTTCCGGCATGTGCTCGGCTGCCTGCAGCATTTCCACCAGCAAAGCCCAGTAAGCCGCCTTGACGTCAAGGTGTGGCAGGGGTCCTAGGGTGCTGATCAACCGGCTGCGTTCTTCTTCGGCCAACGGAGTATCCAGCGCTTGTCCGCCATTTAAACGGGCCAGGGGGCCCACAAAGAAGAGACCCTCTGTTGTTTCGGCCTGCAGCCCCTGCCAGCCCTTAGCCTTGATAAAAGCAAAGGGAGCTCGCGTCCAGGATTCCTTCTGAATGCCGATGGCATCAGGGATTTCATGTGTAGCAAAATGGGCAACAGTGTTGCCGGGGTCTTCTTTGAGACAAACCGTATCATCTGAATCTTCTTTATTTGCCGCCATGCTCAGATAAGGCATGCAGGCCAGGCCAACCTGGTGCAATGCCGCTAGTGGGCCATCCGGGACCAGAATTGTTTCCTTCAATATGCCCGTTATTCGTCTTGCCGCTGTCAGACAGGCAGCGGCGATTTCTTCGAGCCGTTCAAGCTCTTCTTTTTTGAGAAAACGACTCATACCGCCGGCAACAGCGGTGATGGGATGTTCGCTGCGACCCCCCAGGATTCTGGCCGCTTCCTGGGCCAGGGCCAAGGTGTGCTGGACGTCGTTTTGTAAGTTATGCAGATCCCGTTCTGATTTTTTGGCGATGCGCAGATTGATAAAAGGATGGGTCTGTGAACAGAGCAGAAAAGAGATCTTCCTTAAATGATCGATAATGGTATAGGTCTGCAGCAGAGCGCGACGCATATTTTCAGCTGGCTCAGGCGATTCTGCTCCAAACAGGCAATCCAAGCTCTTGGCCGCCGCAATATGGTGCGCCGGCCCCAGGATGGCCAGTATGCGGGGCAGTTCTTCCACCGGCCGTCCGATGGTCATGCCTTGCACTTCCTTCGGTGACGTGACCTGAAAAAAGGCTTTGGGATGCGCGTTTTGGTCAGTAATGATCACACGGGTGGCCTCATCCTGCCAGCGCAACGGTTCAAAAGTTACGGTCTGCATATCAATGCCTTTTCCGATAGTTCATAAGAGCGCATTGCGTCGGCAATGTGTAGCGATACAATGTGCCCGGAAGATCAGTGAATGCATTCGCAAGGGCCTTTATTTCTTCTGGATTTTCCGTTTCAAAGGTTGAACTGATGGCCGATACCATCTTGGCCCCGGGGTCGAACGCGGCTTCGGTCTTGCCAAAACATCCGCGGCAAGGAATGCCTTCAGCTGTGCAGAGCCCCCCACACCCTTCCCGAGTGGCAATGCCCTGGCAGACCAGCCCCTGTTCCAGCAGACAGGGGCCGGTGGATTCATAGTCCTGATAGGGACGCAGGACAGACTTGAAGGATTTTTCCTCTTTGACACGGGAGCAGCTGGCACAGACTGCCTTTTCTCCGGCAAAGACCGTTCCACGGGGCGGAAGGACACCGGAAGCCATGGCTTGGGCCACTGCTTTCGGCAGTCTCGAAAACGCAAACGACAGGTGGCTGTCGGACCCGTCCCCGGTGAGCAGTGCCTGCAAGGCCGCCCAGACCAAGGGCTGGGTGGGTGGACATCCTGGAACGACGTAATCTGCTGTGACCACCTGGGACAGACTGTGGACCTGTGGTTCGAGATTACCCGGAGGCGGAGTTTTTTCCGAATCCTGATCCGGATCTGTTGTCTGCTGTGCCTCAGCACAGGTGCTGTTCAGATTGACCAGACCCGGCATCCCGCCAAAAGCGGCACAGGCGCCAAGGGCCATCAGGTGGTGCGATTTTTCTCTCAGCTTTTCGGCGGTGCTGCGGTCTGTCTTGGTACGAATGGCGCCTGCGTAAAGACAGACATCAATTGTATCTACTGCCTCCAGATCGCTGAGCTGCGAGCCCAAAATGTATGGCCAGAAGACGAAATCGACCACTCGGTGCAGACGCTGGACCTGGTAATGGATGTCGAGGATGGTATGCTCACAGGCCCGGCAGCCCGTGGCAGTGTAAATGGCGATTTTTTTCTTTGGCAAGCCCTCGTTCTCCTTCGCTTTCACTCTTCAATGCTACACTGTTTCAGGTATGAGGTTTCACGTATAAAGGGTCCAAGCCGGCGGATGTCATCGCTCATGGAGTTGATCACTTCGGCGTACTTGTGTGAATCGGAAGCGGCAATCCATTCCAGGCGAAATCGGCCTTTTCCCACACCCAGTTCGGTCAATAAGCGATCGAGTAAAAAAGAACGTCGCAAGGCTTTCATGTTCCCGGATATATAGTGACAGTCACCCGGATGGCAGCCCGCTACGAGCACGCCATCAGCGCCACTGGCAAAGGCCTTGATCACGTATGCCGGATCGACCATGCCAGAACAGAACACCCGGATAACACGTGTGTTGGTCTGTTGGATCATCCGGGAGACACCGGCGGCATCAGCCGCCACATACGAGCACCAATTGCACAGAAAGGTTATGATTTTCGGCTCGAATTCATTCATCCCAACAACCCCTCGATTTGAGCGCATATCTGGTCCGGGGTATAATGCCGGACGCAGATGGCCCCGGTGGGACAAGCCGCAGCACAGGTTCCGCAGCCCTGGCAAAGGGCCTCGTTCACCGTGGCTGTCTTGCTTTGGTCCATGAATGTGACTGCATTATAGGGGCACAGGCCTTCACAGGTGCGGCACCCAGTGCAGAGCCGCTCATCCACCGTGGCAATAGTAGGCTCCACCTCCACTTCCCCCATACCGAACAGGGCCAGGGCTTCGGCGCCGGCCGCAGCGCCCTGGGCCACAGATTCGGGAATATCCTTGGGTCCCTGGGTCGCCCCGGCCAGAAAGATCCCTGACAAGGGGGTTCCCACTGGTGCCAGTTTGGGGTGGGCTTCGATGAAGAAGCCGTATTTGTCTGTAGAAAGATTCAGGGTCCGGGCCACGGTGAGGTAGTCTGCCTGAGGGACCAGACCGGTGGCCAAGACCACCATGTCGGCTTCGACTTCCACCGGAACGCCCACCAGGCTGTTTTCACCGCGCACCACCAGACTGCCTCCTTCCCGGTAAACCTTGGCCACCCGGCCGCGGATATACTGGGCCCCGTCTACTTCGATGGCCTGGCGCAAGAATTCTTCATACCCTTTGCCCCCGGCCCGGTTATCGATATAAAATACATAGGCCTGACCATCAGGGTTATGGTGTTTGAAAATCCGCAGCTGTTTCGCGCTGATCATGCAGCAGATCTTGGAGCAGTACTCATATCCTTTGGCCCGGTCCCGGGAGCCGACGCACTGGATGAAGACGATACTGCGGGGGACTTTGCCGTCACTGGGCCGGAGCACCTTACCGCCGGTGGGTCCGGAAGCATTGCACAGCCGTTCATACTGCAGGTTGGTCAGCACGTCTGCATATTTTCCATGGCCATATTCAGGGTACTTCGTGGCGTCGAAGACATCGATTCCGGTGGCAACGATGACCGCACCAACATCGATTTCATGGATACGTTCGGTATGAGACAGGTCAATGGCCTGGGGACCGCAACTGCGGACACACTCCCCGCAGCGGCAGCAAAGGGCGCAGTGCAGGCAGCGTTGTCCCTCGGTCTGGGCCGCTTCTGCATTCAGCCCCGAATCAACCTCTTCAAAGTTGCCCCTGCGTTCGGGCACAGCCAACTGGGGCATCGGCTGCCGCTCGATGGATTTAGCCCGGAGGCGCTCCTCGGGCTTGAGCCGGGTATCCATTTCCCGTTCCCGAGGCCTCACTTCTTTGAGTCCGCCGTATTCCAGGTAACTGTGGATCGATTCGGCGGCCTGCCGGCCGTGGGCCACAGCCTCGACAAAACTGGCCGCACCCAGGGTGCAGTCGCCCCCGGCAAAGACACCCGGACGGCTTGTGGCCAGAAATTGGCTGTCCGTGGTGATTGTTCCCCAGCGACTGGTCTTCAGGTCGAGGCTCTCGATGGTTTCCATTTCCGGGGCCTGCCCGATGGCGGCAACAACGGTGTTTACTTCCATCATCTGTTCAGACCCTTCCACGGGTACCGGGCGGCGGCGGCCGGAATCGTCTGGATCACCCAATTTCATCCGGATGAACTCCATGTGGGTTAATGTACCGTTTTCGCCGACAAAGCGAGTCGGTGCAGCCAGAAATGAAAGGGCGATGCCTTCGTTTTCAGCCTCTGCGACTTCCAGGCCCCAGGCCGGCATTTCCTGGCGGGTCCGTCGATACACAATCTCGACAGATTCGGCGCCCAGTCGCAAACAGCTGCGGGCACAATCGACGGCCACGTTGCCGCCGCCGATGATCACCACCCGCTTGCCGATGCTCACGGGCTCATCAAGTGCTATACGCCGGAGTAAGTCGGTGCCGGCCACGACCCCCTGGAGATCTTCACCCTTGACGCCCAGTTGACCGCTTTTGTGCAGGCCGGTGGCAACAAATATCGCCTGGTACTCGTCTGCCTCCAGACTTTCATAGCTGATGTCGCTTCCAAAGGTCACACCGGTCCGGATGGTGATTCCCATGGTCTTGAGGTTTTCAATCTCTGTATCGAGGATATCTCTCGGCAGCCGATAGGCCGGGATACCGACAGCCAGCATGCCGCCGGCCACCGGCAGCTTTTCGAATATGGTGACCTCGTATCCTTCCAGAGCCAGGTAGTAGGCGGCCGACAGCCCGGCCGGTCCTGAACCGATGATGGCCACCCTCTTTTCGCGGGATGGCTTGAGGGGTGGGTGTCTGAACTGGTTGCGACTCAGTTCCCAGTCCCCTAAAAAACGCTTGGTGGCACAGATCGACAGCGGGCTGTCGAGCTGACCCCTTTTGCAGGCCAACTCGCAGGGATGAAAGCAGATGCGTCCGCAAATGGCCGCAAAGGGCATCCGCTGCCGCACCAGGTCCAGGGCCTCTTCATATTTGCCCAGGCCGGTCAGGGTCATGTAACCCATGGCATTGACACCGGCCGGGCAGTTGACCTCACAGGGCGGGGCGCCGGCCCGCAAAATGGAATACGCATTGGGGATAGCCTGGGGAAAGGCGCGGCCGATGGCATGACGGGTGGCCAGCCCTTCCTCGAATGCGCTGGCAAAATCCACCGGACAGACCTGCAGGCAGTCTCCGCAGCCGGTGCATTTCTCCGGACTGACATAGCGTGGCTGCTGGCGGACCCTGACTTGGAAATTGCCCACAAACCCGCTGGTGCTTTCCACCTGTGATTTGGTCATGATTTCGATGTTGGGATGCCGGCCGACCTCACTGGTTTTAGGCGTCAGGGTGCAACCGGCGCAATCCAGGGTGGGGAAGGTTTTGTCGAACTGGGCCATACGCCCGCCGATGATTTCGTCTTTCTCCACCAGGTAGACCTTGTATCCGGCATCCCCGATCTTTAAAGCGGCCGTGATGCCGGCGATGCCCCCGCCCACAACCATGGCCGCGGGATTGACAGGCTTGCGGGAGCCTTGCAGGGACTGGTGGTGGATGACACGGGCCACACCGCCTTGAATCAGGTCCTTGGCCTTGCGGGAGGCCGCCTCCGGGTCTTCGGACACCCAGGAGCAGTGTTCCCGGATGTTCACCATCTCGAACAAGTAGGGGTTCAGGCCGGCCTGGCTGCAGGCGTTACGAAATGTGGGCTCATGCATCTTGGGCGAGCAAGAGGCTTCCACCACATTCTCCAGGCCCAAGTCCTTGATATCCTCCTGGATCAATTTTTGTCCCGGTTCTGAACACATATACTTGTAGGTGCGGCAAACGGCGATATGGTCGTTTTCCTTACTGAGTTCCGTGGCGATTTTCTCTGTATCGACCTTCCCTGCGATATTCGTGCCGCACTGGCAGATATAAACCCCGACTTTTTTCTTCATCACGCAAACCCTGTTTGTTTCAACACCGATAATGGATCGACTAGGTGATGGTTCAGCCCCAATTGTTTGGCCGGTAGCCCGAAAGCCAGCCCCATCATCTGGGTGAAATAGAGGATCGGAATGGCCAGATCCGAGCCTTCGAGTTTACCGATTTCCTCCTGGCGCATGTCCAGGTTGGCCTGGCAGAGTTGGCAGGCAACAACCAGGGCGTCTGCATCTTGAAACTTGGCTTTCCCGATGATTCTTCGCGTCAGTTCGACCACGGTTTCAGTTTTGCTCAAGGACAAGCCCGCCCCGCAGCATTCGGTCTTAAAGTCCCAATCGACAACCTCGGCGCCCAGGGCGTCCAAAATCTCGTCCATGGACACCGGTGCTTCCCCATCGTCGTAACGGGTGACTCGACTTGGTTTGACCAGATAGCAGCCGTAGTAGGGCAGCAGGCGGAGGCCGCTAAGCGGCCGGGTGACTTTTTCCCGGATGCCGTCCAAACCGATGTCGTAACGCAAAAAGCCGAGCAGGTTTTGGATGGGCAACCCACGGGCAAAGTCGGCCTGAATCGCTTCTTCAACTTTTGCTTTAAGGTCGGGATCGGCCGGGATTTCCTCCTGGGCGCTGAGTAGACGCCGAAAACAGAAGGGGCATGGTATGACGACTTTTTCCAATGCCTGGCCTTGGATACGAACCAGATTCTGTGCCGCGAGCGAGGTGGAAAGCAGCCGGTCCGTTTTCAATGCCGGTGACGAGCCGCAGCAAGACCACTGGGGCACTTCTTCCAGTTCCACGCCCAAGCTATCGCAGACCAGTCTGGCCGAGGCGTCGTATGGTTTTCCGGTCTCTTGCAGAGAGCAACCTGGATAGTAACTAATTTTCATAGGGCCTTGTTTCCTGCTTGATTTGTTCGATGCGCGTAAAAATTTGAGCAATATCGGGGTTTTTATGGCCACCCTTGATAAAATGAGCCGGTGATATGGCCCCTTTGAGCATCAGTTGCAGCCCCTTTTTGGCATCCTTGAACGGCCGGCCTGTTCTCAGGTTGAATTGCATGGCTGTTTTGAGTTCCTGCACGCGACCGTATCGTCGCACCGATTGCAAAAACAGATTCTCAAAGCGGTGGATATCCGGTTCGCGAGGAGCAATCCCGGCTTGTTCCGCCATTTCGCACAGGGTCGTAGCCACCTGGTACATATTGATCTCCACTGGACAGCGGTTGGCACAGGTCCCGCAACTGACGCAATACCACCAAGTGGGGTCCTGCAGGGCGGCGTACTGCATGCCTTGGAGAATGCGGGCAATCAGCAGTCGGGGGCCACCCACCGTCGGTGAGCTGATCGGACAGGAGCCGGTGCATTTGCCGCATTGCAGGCACTCCAGCAGGTTCTGCCCACTTTTTTCCATGACTTCTTCTACAAAGCGTCTTTCTTCAGGCTTTCCTTTCAAACGATACATACCACATTCCTATATACTTACGAGACGAATAAATTGCAAAGTTGTTGAAAAATAAAGCATCGACTACCAGGATTTTCGAATAATAAAGACCTCAATTTATGACGAGCGTAAGTATAACGTCCGCGCGATGCTAAGTGCTTCTCTGGTGCGCAGGTCATTGACCACCCGCATCGGAGAACCGAAATTGAGACAACCGCTTGGGCATTTAAGAGCACAGGCCGGCCAAAGACCTTGGTCTACACGATCTCTGCAGCCGTCGCATTTGGCAATCTTGCCTGTAGCCGGATTCAATTCGGGCACACCAAATGGACAAGCCACTGCACAGGTCCGGCAGCCAATGCAAAGTTCGGGGTCAGAAAACACAAGTCCATCTGGCCTCTTTTGCATGGCCTCAGTCGGACAGGCCGCCACGCAGGCCGGGCGATCGCAGTGAAAGCAGGTCAGTGTTTCATAGCGCATGGACAGACCGTTGTCGGTCTGCAGGGGGCCGATCTGGATGACCTTGACAGGTCGTGGTCCGGCCGGCAGTTCATGTTCCAGTTTGCAAGCCACCTCACAGCTCCGGCAACCTATACAGCGGGAGGATTCGATCATCAGAGCGTATTCACGTATGTTCTTCATAACGCATTCTGTCGCAGGAGTTGCAGGGCCTCATCGCGGGGTTGGCCTTTCTTGTGCACCAGGACCTGGTCAGCAGGCAGCAGCCAGGGAGCCAGGATCATGCGTCTGGTCACAGTGCGGTTGACCCAGGCCCTTCCCTCGAACCGTCCCTGCCTGGAGTCGACAATGACGTCGTCACCGTTTTCGATTCCCAGCAGGCGGGCAGTTTCAGGATGTATTCGGACGGCGCCCACATCCTCGAGTTCTGCGATCCAGGGCCACCAGTTGCTGGCTGTCCCATTGCGGGTGAAGATCGAGGTGGATAGAAAAAGGAAGGGATACTCTATGTCATGAATTTCCGGACCAGCTGGTTCAGGCAACTCTGGTGCGACCACAGGCTGCAAGCGGCCGCTTGGGGTGTGAAAATGCGGCGGTTCACTCACTATAGGTATCTGGGCGTTGTTCGGCCAGTAAAAGATCTCCCCTTTGTCACGCAGTAATGAAAGGCGGCAGCCAGCGGTTTGGGGGTCTTTTTTCAGCAGCCAGTTATAGAAGGCAAATTGATCCACCTGTCCTTCTTTTTCGATCCAGGGGAAAAATTCATCCCAACTGAAACGTTGGGCCAATCCGGCCCAGAAGTCAAGTCCCGAGCGGCTAGAACCGGCCGGGGGTAGAATCCCCGGGGCCCATTGCAGGCCGCGGTCATTGTTGCAGCACAGCCCGTCACGTTCCGCCCAGGCAGTGGCTGGAAATACCATATGGGCCTGTTGGCAGGATTCATTCGGGAAGGCGCTGAAATGAACCACCAGATCCATCTGAGAGGACTGTCGCTGCAACGGCAGGAAATAATCGCTGAGGCAGTTGCCCGACCCGATCAAGGCCTTGAAAGAAAGATCCTCATTTGTACATTTTTGGGGCTGGTAAGGAAAAGGTGACATTTTCGCCGGTAACTGTTCCGGTGACGGTTCCTTCACACCGCTTTCTGGATGAAAATCCGGAAGGCCTGCATCCAGGGGATACCAGCCACCTCCGAAACAGCCTACCCAGCCCAAGGAAGCAGCCAGAGTAATCCAGCACCTGTATTTCGGAACATAGGCCAACTGTTTACCCGTGATAACGGTGGATGGGTGCTTATCGGATAGCAGCCTTGCGGTACTGAGGATACTCTCTGTCGACAAACCGGTGGCCTCTTCGACGCCATCCCAGGGCAGTCGGTCAAAGGTTGCCTTCCAATGCTCGTTCTTTTCAATAACTGTTTCAATGGCAGCCTTGTTTTCAAGGCCTTCTTCCAGAAGGTGTTTCAGAAGGTAGAGACCAAAGTTGTTTCCACTGCCCGGGCGGATGGTCAAGGCCAAATCGGCCTTGGACATTGTGGTGGTGTGGTGCGAATCTGCTACAATGAGTTTTGCCCCTTGGCTTTGGGCCTCGAGCATCCAGCCAAATGCCATCGGATGTGTCACGGCACAATCGGCTTCGACCAGCAGCAGACAACGGCTGTTGATCCATTGTGTACCAAGGCCAACAGGGCTTTGCCGCACCAGCATCGCGTTTGCTTCCGGTTCTTCCCAGGGATGATAGACGTGCACAGTTCCCCAAAGTCGGGCAAATCGGCGGGCGCCCAGATAAAAATCAAGACCGGCTTCAGGATCACAGCCAATGATCAATGCATCAGGACCATGTAGGTCCCTGGTTTTCCGAAGGGATTCAGCCAAACGATCCAAGCCCTTTTCCCAGTTGTCAAGGGTTTCGAACGATTCTTGAAATTGAGTTCGGCTCGCAGGGGTGGTGATTCGGTCCGGATGGGTCAGGCCCTGGATGAATGCCGAGCCCTTGGCGCAGAGCTTCCCCCTGCTCACAGGGTGATCCTCATCACCCTGGATATCGACTATCCGGTTGTCTTTGACATAGGCCACGAGGCCGCAGCCTACCGTGCATTCCCGGCAAACGGTTCGAACCGAGCGTTCATGGTTTTTGCGCGTCCCTGCAAAACGTTTTAACGGCAGATAGTTGGTCATTGAAACTCCCTCTGGCCTTTTTCTAAAAAAATTTTAAAGCAACATTCATGCCAGAAAAGACAACACAAAGAACACAATGGACCGCTAAGGGTAAGGGCTTGTGATTTTGGGATAATTTTTTCAATTTTTCTTTATGTCCCCTGGATGCGGGAACAAACCAAAGCGGTAAGAAATACCCCAGAAGTTGGCTGGAAAATGACGATAATATATTGATTTTATATATAAAAGAACATTTGTGGTCAGATGGGGTAAAAGGGGATAAAGACCTGGTGCTGGGTGGTCTTTTGTCGATCAAAAACAGCGCCTCTTGTACTGAACATTCGCTGATAAAGAAGCATAACTCTCTTATTTTTCGTTAAAATTGATTAACCCTCCCTGGCGCGATATCCCCCGACCAACGTAAGCGATCAGTGGCGCGATTTTTGCTATTCCTTGTTTGAGTATTTCCCCGGTTATAGGGAGGGGGGTGGTTGCCACAGATAAGAGAAAAAGCCGTTTTAATTCATTAGAAGAGGGGTTCGGAGCTTGGAATTTACTCAAATGTAAAAAAGGGAGGTTTATAATGACAACAGCAATTCTTGTCTTGATTGCGGTTATGTGGTTACCGGTTGCTCTTACGAACTTGGGAAAAGGTGAAGCAAAGGGTACTGGTGCAGTTTGTGGTATTGTCGGCGTCATTGTGATTGTGGGCGCCATGCTTCAAGCCGCTGTTTTTAAAGACGGCTTTACAGCCGGCTTGCTGTTCGCACATGGGATTCTCTACTGCTGTATATCCTATGCCCTGCTCACCGGCTTGGAAGATCTAAGATCAGTCGGTAATGTTAGCCTGACCACGGCGTTGATTTCCACCATCTATATGGTCTTGTTTTTTACAGGTGGGCCAGTACTGGAAGGGGGTAAACAATTAATCCCCAAAAGCAACTACCTCTCCTTTGCTTGTCTTGGATACGCTGTGTTGACCTATGAAGTGTGGCTGGCCTTTTATGGAAAGCTGTCTGCCACAGTAGTCGCCTATTCCCTGATTATCTGGGTGGTTTTAGGCCTCTGGATCCCCGCCTTTTGGTTGATGGCTGCTGGCACATTGCCATTTTAAAAGTCGGTATTGGGACCCTCTCTTTTATTGGGGTAGGGTCCCCTAAGGATTTGACCAAAGAGAGCTTTTATGCAACATATTGATTTGTATAGGGGTTATCCCTCACTTCCCGAGAAAACAGAAATATTAAACGCCTTGCTCAACGATCCCCCTGAGATGCGCTGGCGAGTCGTTCGAGATTTGTTCCGCATCAAAGCGCGAGAAGACCGTGAGGATCTTATTCAAGCCTTGCAGCCTTACCTTGGCCAGACCCATGACGAACGGATCAAGCACCGCATTAAACTAGCCCTGCAAGCGCTCCATCGTTCCCCGAAAATGAGGGATTATCTGCTGGTAAGAGAAAAAGGAGCCCTGAAGCCGTCGGAAATGCAAGAGTTGGGGTCTGCGGATGAACAACACAGTCGCTCAGCCAATCCCGCGCTTTTTCCTGTTGTGGATTTTCATATCCACCCGGAAATGCCCGATTTAAAATTGTTTGTCGACATGCGCCTGGCCGGGGTAACTCATGGGGTCATCCTGGCTCGGGATACCGACCCTGACGATGTTGATCGGCCTGGAATTCGTGCTGAACTCAAAGAAGCCTACGCCAAGACATCCCAGTCCCATCGCATGCCCTTTGAAGTGTTGTTGAAGCACATCAAGGCCCATCTCAATCCCTCCACTCGGGTCTCCAATCAAGATGTGGCCGATTGGGTCCAGGATTATCCGGATATCCTCTTTGGTTTTGGGTCGATAAACCTGTCCAAAAGTCGAGCCTATATCCAGGATAAATTGGAGGAGATGCATCGTTTGGGCCTGAAAGGGATAAAATTCTTGCCCCATGCCCAATTTTTTAATCCATCGGATAATGAAAATCTCAATCTTGTCTTTGAGTATTGCCGGCAAACCGGAACCATTATCATGTCTCATACCGGATGTGGGACCGGTCCCTTCGAGATCAGAGAGCTGAGTCAAAAATCGCATCCCGGCTTATGGGAGTCGCATATCGAAAAACACCCGGATGTTACATTCGTGTTGGCTCATCTTGGAGCATTCAGTAGTGAAATCCCTGGAATATGGCTCTTGGAAGCCTTGCGCTTGGGGAAAAAACATCGAAATGTATATGCCGATCTGGCTGAGGTGGACTGGCTTCTCGACCATAAAAACGTGGTCCAGGAGATCCGGAAAACAATGGGCTTTGACCGTATCTTATTCGGTACGGATTATCCATATTCCAAAGGATCCCTTGACAGTTGGTCTTCCCTAGTTGGCGGTATACAAACCAACACGCTTCTGAGCTCAAAAGAGAAACGAAAAGTACTGGGCGAAAACGGGATCCGCTTGCTGGAGATGGATTGAAAACACTGCCTGCATTGACATCAATCAGTAATGTTTTTTACCATGTATTTAAACTTTGGTGCAATCCACTCGCATTTTCCATGAGGTTGAAAATTGTCTTTCCATGATAGCCTAAGAAATGAATTCGCTGAATTGGCCCGTTTACCGGAAGATGCCATTGACATCATCCACGCTGGGCTGCTTATCGGCCGCCTGGCATACCCGCGCCTGGATGAAATCGCCTACAGGCAGTACCTGGATGAAACCGCTCAAAAGCTTGGTTCACGACTGGGGAAAACAGCAGAGATTGGGGGAAGGATTGCAGCATTAAATACCATCATGTTTGAGGATGAAGGATTTCAGGGGGATTCCCAACACTATTTCAATCCGGACAATAGTTTTTTGAATCGTGTGATAGATCGAAGACGCGGCATCCCGATCACGCTGTCGGTGCTGTATATTGAGATTGGGCGCATGGCCGGTTTGAATCTTTCCGGCATACCCTTGCCGGGTCATTTTATAACCGCTCTGTTTAACGAATCCGGCAGGTTATATATCGATCCTTTCAACAAAGGGGAAATCCTGACTGAACAGGAATGCCTGAACAGGATCAAAAAACCTCCGGTTGAAGCTTCTCAACTGGACATCCAACAGGTCCCTCCCGCGAGCAAGCGAGATATCCTGTCCCGAATGCTCAGAAACCTAAAAGCGGTCTATGTGCACACCCAGCGTGACATCAATGCCCTGGAGGTGTTGCATTGGATTTTGTCGCTAAATCCCGATGCAACTGCTGAATTGAGGGAGAGGGGTCTGATCTATGAAGCCCTGGGCAATCTTCATCAGGCAAGGCTGGATTTGGAAAGATATATCTCTCTGGTTCCCGAGGCTGGAGACAGGGAACACATCGAGCGGAAGATCCAAGCGTTCCGCGAGAATCCCCAGTGGCTGCATTGAGTATAATACCAGGAGGTTTCTTGCAAGATAGCAATTTGGACCAATTGAAACATCTCAACCCGATCATCCAAGTGGCCACGGAAATGGGTCTGAAAATCCGTGGGAACATGACCCACTGCTTCCGGCATGATCGTCACAAGGAAACCAAGGCCCCGACATTGTTTTTCGACGTGGCCGGGAACAGTTTTTTTTGCAAGGTTTGCTCCGACGTGGGCGGGGATGTGATCGATTTTATCTGTCAATACCGTCATTTGGATCGTCAAGAAGCCATTGAGTGGCTTCGGCATCGGGTCGAGTTCGACCGGCAGACCCGGGAAAAATATTACCGGAAAAGGAATAGAAAATAGGCGGAAGCGATAATGAACAACCAGAAGACAACACCGGCGGGCAAAACACGGCATACGATGACCGCCTCTCAGAAAAAGAAGGTGGATCAGATCGTCAGTGAAGCCGAGGCAACAAATGCCGAGGGTTTGACAGGCAATTTTGAAACCATAGAGGAAAAATACAGGGAGTCCGAGAGCAAGCGATTGATGCTGGCTGAAGCGCTTCACACCTCACGAGATCAACTGAGGAGCCTTGCAGGTAGTGCAAAATCTGAGGAAGACCGGGCGCTGCCCTTTGGGTACTTCGTCCGATACGGCTCCTTAGACGAAGACAATAAAACCGCCATCATCCGCCATCATGGAAGACTCTATGAATCCCGTATCAACCTTGGACCGGAAGAGGGCGAACCAGAGCCCAAGGCCACGACGTTTCATGCAATTCGGCAGCGGGTTAAAGACAAGGATTCCAGAAGAGAAGGATTTTTCAAGGGAGAGCTTTTACTGTTAAATAATGACCTGCATGTTATCGAACCGAGGGGGTTTGATCTGATTTGCGGCTGTCTGGGTACGGTACAACAGGTCCTCAATGAAGAAAAGCTTCTCATCACGACCCACGGAGACGAAACGCTGCTGGTCTCCCGCTCCCATCCCATGTCGCAGTCCAAAATCCTGGTGGGGGATAACATTGAATATGATCCGGATTCCCTGTTCGTGTATAGCCTGCTGCCGAAAAGCGATGTGGATCGTCTGGCCCTGGAGAAGGTGCCGGATATCAGCTATGACCATATCGGCGGTCTTTCAAATGCTATTGAACAAATCAGAGACGCCGTCGAACTGCCGCATATTTATCCGGAGTATATCCGGGCGCATCGATTGGTACCTCCGGAAGGCATCCTGCTTTTTGGACCGCCGGGTTGCGGAAAAACCATGATTGCCAAGGCGGTGGCCAATAGCCTGGCCAGACGTATCGAAGAGAAAATCGGTCAGCAGGGGGAAAGTTTCTTTCTAAACGTCAAGGGGCCGGAGTTGCTCAACAAATATGTTGGGGCTACGGAACAGGCCATCCGGGACCTGTTTGCCCGCGCCCGCAACCAGGCCAGTTACCGGACCCCGGTGATCATATTTTTTGATGAAATGGATTCCATGTTCAGGGTACGGGGATCGGGTATCTCATCAGACATCGAGTCTACCATCGTACCGCAGTTATTGTCTGAACTGGATGGATTGGAAACCTTGGAAAATGTGGTCATCATTGGTGCCACCAATCGTGAAGATCTCATCGATCCAGCGGTTCTGCGTCCGGGACGGCTGGATCGAAAAATCCGGATTCCAAGACCGGACAAGCAGGCGGCAAAAGAGATTTTTTCCAAATACCTGACTTCCGATCTGCCCATTGAGACCTGTCACCTGGAAACATCAGGCAGCAGTCAGCAAGCCGTGGACTGGATGATTGATCAAATCATCAATGAAATTTACGAGGAGAAACCCGAAAATGAGTTTTTCGAAGTCATCTATGCAGACGGTGCGCACAAAATTCTCTATCTGAAAGATTTTGTCAGTGGTTCCATCATTGAAAACATAGTCAACCGGGCCAAGTTTCTTGCCGTCAAAAGGCTCATCGAAACGGGGAGCAAAGGGATCAGCATCGAGCACCTTTTTGAGGCTCTTACTGCCGAATTCCTGGAAAATGAGGATCTACCGCGCAGTTCCAACCCGGGCGAATGGTCCAGGATTACCGGAAAAAGCCATGAACGGGTCGTCCGGATTCGCTCGCTACAGGGTGGAGTCAGACAAGAGTCCGACTGGCGGGAAAAATCCAGAAAGACGGTGGAGGTCGGCAAGGGGTTAGAGTGATTGGGGGATAAGATGAGTCTCTCCAAAATCGTCGGCATCGAGCAGGAGTATGCCCTTCTGATCAAAGGGGATCAGACCCTTTCCCATTTTGATGCGTCCTGCATGCTGGTTAATGCGGTCGCCCGCCGTTTGGGTCTGCGAGAGCCGCAGGCAAAGATGATTTGGGATTACGGCCACGAGACACCTTACCAGGACATCCGTGGCAATCTTTTCGGCAAGAACGTGGGCCAACAAGTCATGAGTCAAGCGGAAAATCGGCTGATTAACGCTCCTTTGCCGAACGGTGCCAGGTTGTATACGGATCACGCCCATCCTGAATATTCGACCCCTGAGAGTTTGAGTGCCTTAGAGGCAGTGGCCTGTGAAAAGGCCGGCGAAATCATTCTCCGCCAGGGGTTGGGGCTCATCAAGGAATCTCTTTCCCCGACAACCCTCAGCTTGTACAAAAACAATACCGATCACCAAGGGCACAGCTACGGGTGCCATGAGAACTATCTCATGGCGGCCGATGCCCACGAGGCGTGTCTGGTCAACCATCCTGAGAAGGCCCTACAATCGCTGATTCCGTTTCTGGTTACCCGGCAGATCTTTGCCGGTTCGGGTACAATCGCCAGAAACGGTAATGGATCGTTCTTTCAGATTTCACAACGGGCTGATTTTGTAAAAAGGATTTTCGGGCTGGAAACCATGTACGCCCGGCCGATCATTAATACCCGGCAGGAGCACCATGCGGATGCGCAAAGATTTCGACGGCTGCACCTTATTCTTGGCGATGCCAACATGTGCGAGTTTGCTGGATTCCTCAAGCTGGGGAGCACCCAGATCGTGCTCCAGATGCTGGAAGACGATGCCCTGGATCTGGACATGACTCTAGCGGCCCCGCTCCAGGCCATGAAACAAATATCCCGAAATCACAACTGCCTGCTGGAAATGGCCGACGGGAGAAGATTGTCACCACTCACCATTCAACGGAAATTTCTAGAATCAGCTGCGCAATATAGGCCGTTTGATCCTGTCAATCGAGTGCCGGATGACGACATCATTCTCGACAGCTGGGCCTATGCCCTGGATGGACTGGAACAGCTCAGACTCACCGCGGACTCAGTGATAGAAAATGATCCGCTTGGACTGTCGAAGCGGTTGGACTGGGTGCTGAAGCTTTGGGTGATGAATCGATACCGGGAGGGAAGGCACGCGAAGTGGAGCGACCCCTTGTTGAGCGTTATGGATCTCAAGTATCACGATATTGATCCCCTTGAAAGCATATTTTACCGTATGCAGGAGCAAGGTTTTACAAAACGGCTTCTGTCGGATGATGCAATCGCCCGCTTCAGCCAGGAAGTCCCGGACAATACCCGGGCCTGGTTTCGCGCCAAATGCATTGAAAAGTTCCCCCGGGAGATCTCTTTGCTGAACTGGGAGGTCGTTGCCTTCGACCATGGCCACGTGCATCGGATGGTCCCCCTGCTCAACCCGATGAAAGGCCGGCGGGATCAGTATGATGATTTGTTTGACCGGTCCAGGAATTCAAAAGAATTCATCAACTTACTTGAATCAGCCGAGATTGGAGCCTGAACTTTGGCCGAGATGGACAAAAGCAGTCCAGTCTGTTTCATGATGAGAGAGGAGGAATACGCATGGCAGAGAGCCGGAAGTTTGTTCAACCAAAAGCAAAAAAGAAGAAATCCGAAAACGGCACTGCAGACCGGACCGCCACCGGGATTTCAGCTGAAGACAAAAAGAAGCTCAAGGCCTTGGATGAATTTATCGAAGGGGTCCTTCAAGAAGCCGGAGAGGAATTCATCGATGATTTCAAACAGGTGGAAGGCGAATGAGAAGAAGGATTTTCGGGACCGAGTCTGAACATGCCCCGGCATTTCATTCTGGAGACGGCACCCGTGTCCCTGGCCTCGATGAAGAGGCACTGCTTGACCATTCGAACCGTTTGTCCAGGCTTCTTTTTTCTACCCTCAACCAGGAAGATTATCCCATGGCCGGTGAATTTCTGGGCAATGGAGGACGCCTGTATATTGACCGCGGCGGGCATCCGGAATACGCAACCCCCGAATGCATGCGGGTGGAAGACCTGGTGGCCTACGAGAAGGCCGGGGACCGCATTGTTCAGGAGTTGGCATCCCTTTCACGCCCTTTGACATCCGGCCATGGAGAGCTGCATGTCTTTAAAAACAATGTCGATGCCTATGGAAACACATACGGGGCCCATGAAAATTACTTGATAACGCAAAAGGGCGCCAAAGAGGTCCGACAACTGATTCCTTTCCTGGTCACGCGCCAGATCTTTGCCGGGGCCGGCAGCCTATCGACCAGTAGAGCGGACGAGACACCGTCCTATGAAATCAGTCAACGCGCCCGTTTCATCACCCGGACCTTCAGTGACAGGACATCGAAAGAGCGGGGCATCATCAATACCCGGAAACGTGAAATCTACCGGGAGGGGCAAAATCGGCGCTTGCACATCATCGTCGGTGACAGCAACATGTCCGAGACGGCCATCGGTTTGAAAGTCGGGGCTACCGTCCTTCTGCTGCGGCTTTTAGAGGAAGGGTGCTTGCGGGATATCCCTGAACTGATTTCACCGGTCAAGGCCTTGAAAAGCATATCCCACTCCTGGAGGAGCACAGTTCAACTGGAGGGGCGCAAGGAGCGATACACAGCCCTGGAAGTGCAGTCCATCTATTTGGACAAGGTCCTTCGTTTTTATGGCCGTAAAGGCTCGGATCCGGAAGATGAGCGGATCATCGAACTATGGTCCCAGGTCCTCGAAGGACTCAACCGGCTGAAAGTAAGCGAGAGAAACTGGATATTGGAAGACGATCCAGACTATCTGCGGCGGAAGATCGACTGGGTCGCCAAACTGTGGCTTCTGAACCGGTATGGCTGCCTGAACGGACCCACGGGGAACGACCATAGGCTGAAACTGTTGGATTTCAAATATCACGATCTGGATCCAAAAACCGGATTGTTTACCCAATGCGAAGCCCTGGATCTGATTGACCGCATGGTAGACGAGGATGTTGTGAGCAGAGCCAAAACCCATCCCCCGGCAAACACGCGCGCCAGAATTCGGGGCGAGGTCATCCGGCGATCCATGAACAAAAACCTGACCGTGCACATCGAAGACTGGGAGAAGATCAGCATCTATCCCAAGGCGAGAACCACAGGTCATACACATCCTTTCCACCAGTACAAGG
Source organism: uncultured Desulfohalobiaceae bacterium (assembly GCA_964621385.1). Lineage (GTDB taxonomy): Bacteria > Desulfobacterota > Desulfovibrionia > Desulfovibrionales > Desulfothermaceae > JAABTT01. Next base: position 25,493 of record CAZUMF010000002.1, on the reverse strand, counting down.
GCTCTGCCAACCATCTGAAAATCCGGCTGAGCGACCCCTTCAAGGCTGTGGATCCGTCCACTATCGAACAGGTCAATCGTGTCGCGGCACAATGGACCCAAACGGCATGAAAAGGATTTCACCTTTGGCAAGCGAAGAGAAGCAGAGGAAGTGCAGGGTCAAGGAGATACTCATCCAGCAGTTCCTGCTGCATGAGGTCGGCCATCATCCCTCTCCTGTTGGGGAACAGAGAGAGGCAACAACAGAGCCGCGAGCCCATACCCTGGCGGATATATACAAATGCCTTCACCAGGGTGAATTCGGTGTCGGTCACTTGATTGATGATCCGGATCGTTTCCGGGACCGGCTGTATCACGAATATCACCAAAGCCCTGAGAACACCAAGGAGCCGGTCTTGGAAAATGTCTCTCTGGACGGCACCATCATGCGGATCAACCTCGGTCCTTATCAGGCGTTTTTCAGAGATGACCCGGATCGCGCCTGCAGACTCTTGGCTGAGGTCTGCCTACAATCGGCAACACTCAAACGAGGGAGGGCCGAAAGGCTGATTGGACTCTTGAATGAGTTTATCGCTTTGAACCGGGCTGGCCAGTTGATCGTTGGTCCTTTCGTGTATGTGTTTCCGGTGGATTTAGCGGAACGTTTCCTCATCAAGGTCAAGCAGCTGGCTCGTCAATTCGGTGAAATGCCCGTGTTTAGCCACTCATCGAACTACCGTCGATTGAACAGTCCGGCCTATCGCGTGGTGGATGTATCAGTAATCAACCAATCCCCACTGGCTTTTCTCTTTGAAGGGCGCCATGAGAGACCATCAGCCTAGCAGCACCCAAAACCAGGCCCTGCTTCTTCAGCCGCCGCCCGGGGATTTGACTGGACCCTATCCGGCCCTGTGTTATCTGAAATCATATGCTGCGACCAGAAAACTCTCGGTACAGGTCAGAGATTTGGGTATTGAGGCCTTTCAGTATCTCTCGGATAGGCAACGCATCATGAATTTGGCCTCCCGGGCCAATGAATTCAGAAAACAGCTAGAAAATAAACCATTTTTGATTAAGACCGAGCAGCGCCATTATCGCCTGCTCCTGGCGGCCAAGACTTTCGGCCCGGATCCTGAAGAGATGCACCGTTGGCTTGGCGTGTTCAAGGATCCTACAGCTTTTTATGACTATCCTTTGTATAAAAAAGCCTGCCGCATGCTGGAAGCTTTCTTTCAGCTGCTGAGCGCAGTCCATTTTCCGACCTCGGTAACACCGTCTGAATATCCTACAGCCGCCTTGCTCCAGACATGGCCTGAGATTTTGAACCACCAGCTGGCTGAGGTCAATCCCTTTGTCGAGTATTACCAAGACATCCTCTTTCAGGACATAGCGGCGGAGCCACCTCCGGTGATCGGTATTTCCATGGTTTTTGCCTCCCAGTCCGTGCAAGCCCTGATTCTCGGTCGTCTCCTCAAGGAAAGATTCCCTGAAATCCATGTCACCATGGGCGGTGCCTATCTTTCCCAATGGGTGATGAACATGGAGGAACAACTGGCGGACCTTTTTCAATGCACTGATTCGATTATCTGCGGGGAGGGCGAGGCACCGTTTGCAGAACTTCTCAAACGGATCATGCATAACGAATCCTTGCAGGGCGTGCCCAATCTCATCCACTGGAACAGCGGCGTCTTTCAACATTTTGAGGAATTGCATTACACCGATGTGCCCAAACAGCCACCCCCAGATTTCAGTGACCTGGATCTCTCCGCCTACCTGACGCCGGATATGGTCATCCCGTACAGTATCAGCCGAGGATGCTATTGGGGAAAGTGTGTTTTCTGCCAGAATCGATACGGTGATCATCGGATGCGGCCATATCAGACCGTGCCGGTGGACAAGGCCCTTGAGGAAATGACCCGTCTTTCGGAACAGTACCGGACGAATCACTTCAACTTCAGTAATGACGTGATTGATCCGGCCTACTTAGAGGCATTCAGTCATGCGCTTCTCGATTCCGGAAAATCCCTGAAATGGAACACGGATCTGCGTGCTGAAAAAGGGTTCACACCCAAGAGGTGCCGGTTGATGGCCAAAGCAGGCTTGAACTGTGTGGCTATCGGATTTGAGAGCGGTTGTCAGAAGATCCTGGATGCAATGGATAAGGGCAACCGGGTGGAAACCACGCGGGCTGTCTTGAAAAACCTGTATGATGCGGGAATCGCCACGCAGGTCATGGGGATCTTCGGGTTTCCCGGGGAAACGTCTAGCGATGGCGAGCAAACCGTTCGTTTTCTGGAAGACCACATAGATCGGATTTCCTATTACGTCATGGGGCTGCTCATGGTGATGCCGGGGTCTCGCATGCACGAGCATCCACAGTCTTACGGGGTCACATCGATCAGCTATACCGGCAACCCCCTGAAGACGCCGGAACCTGTCTGGAAATCGGATACCCGAATGGATGCGGCAACGGTCCACAGGCTGTATCAGCGCCTGGGCCGGATGGAAAATATTTACGCTATTGACGACTATCCTTATGTGGGGGGATTGTCCACCAACCATGGATTTTTATATTTTCAGTTCGGGCCGGATATCTTGAAAAGGCTTCGGAAAGTCGAGGTTTCGGGATGAAAGACAATCGTTTTCGTCAAAATGCAGCAAAAGAGCTACAGGATATCTGGGATGGCGTGTCTCAGACGGAAGGGTTACATTCGGAAATCAAATATCGGCTCCAAAAATTGAGCTGCCGCTTGACGCCGCTCATGGATAAAATGTATTTAAAAACGGTAAAGGCAGGAGAGACCCTTGCCGAATGCAAGGAAATGACGGTTTCTTTGCAGGAACACATCAATGCTCAAGGTGATGAAGCCTTTTACATCTTGACAAACCTGGAACAGACATTCGAGAATCTGTTGCGGAAAACATATGAATTTCGAGTCAAGGCGGGCTAAAAGAAATTCGGATTGAAGAAATAAAAATATCATAGTGTGAATCATAAGAAAATAAGAAAGTTTTCAAAGCTATATTCAAAAACATTTTGGCAAAGGCTCAAAAACAATGGGACCATCGGATGATTCTCTCCTGAAATTTGAGATTCCGGAAATCATTTACGGCCTGGGGGCGTTGTCTCAGATCGGACAGTGTGCCAAAAGGTTGGGCGGGGAACGAGTGTTTTTGGTGAGCGATCCTGGTATCATTGAAGCCGGTTGGGTCGATGAAAGCATCAAATCCCTGGAGAGGGAGGGCCTCAAGTACGTCGTTTATGACAATGTAGTGAGCAACCCGCGCTGTTTTCAGGTTGCCCAGGGTGCCAAACTTTACCATCGAAAGGTGTGCGATGTGATCGTGGCCCTGGGTGGAGGCAGCCCCATGGATACAGCCAAGGGGATTGCCGTCGTGGCCTCAAACAACGGAAGTATACACGACTACGCCGGATGTAATCTCATCACGCAACCGATCCCACCGCTGATTTGTATCCCAAGCACAGCCGGCACCGGTTCGGATGTCAGCCAGTTTTCGATCATCGCCGACCCCCGGAAAAAAATCAAGTTGACCATTCTCAGCCGGGCGATCATGGCCGACGTTTCTCTGATCGACCCCCGGTTGTTGCAGACCAAATCCCGTGAACTGCTGGCGGCCACTGGTATAGACGCCCTGACCCATGCCATTGAAGCCTATGTTTCATCATTGTCCTGGCCGCTGACTGACCCCCATGCTGCCCACGCCATCGAACTGGTGTTCAGGCATTTGCCTCAAGCAGCGGACACCAAAGACACCAAGGCGCTGGAGGGGATGTCCATCGCCAGTCTGGAGGCCGGTATCGCTTTTTCCAATGCGATTCTCGGCGCTGTTCATGCCTTGGCCCATCCACTCGGCGGTCACTATGATATCCATCACGGCATCGCCAATGCCATCCTGTTGCCGGTGGTATTGCGCAGAAACTTGGCATACGCCCCTCAAAAGTTCGCCAGCATCGCCAAGGCCATGGGTCTGGATACCCAGGGTAAAGCCGATGCAGAAGCTGCCAGGTATGTTCCCCTGATGGTCGAGGAGTTGATCGCAGGTCTGGATCTTCCCACCACCCTCTCGGCAGTCGGAATCAAGGCGGCCGATATCCCGGCAATGGCCAGAGATGCGGTCAAGGACCTCTGCATGCAGACCAACCCGTACTGCTATGGGGTTGAGGAAATCGAATCCATGTACCAAGAGGTCTTATAAGGGTATTCTATGGCTGATACGAAGGCAACGGTCTTGAATGATTTTAAAGGAATCGGCTATTCAAAGATCGGTTATTTCAAGGAAGTTCAGGCCAAAATCAAGGAGTTGGAAAAGCTCAATCTTGAACTGGCCCGCCGCCATAATAGACTGGAAGCCATCTTTAACAGTATGAGCGATGGCCTGATCATATTAGACAGGAATTTTTGCATCCTCTTCGCCAATGAGGTCATGAAGACCATGTTTCCGCAGACCTCTCTCATCGGAAATAAATGCTACAAGGCACTGTATCGAAAAGAAAAAAGATGTGGTGACTGTCCGGCATTGCGCAGTCTGGAGACAGGAGAAAACCACCAGGGAGAACACCTGGACAAGGCAGGGGCCTATGCCGGGCGCTATTACGAATGGCATACCTCCCCCATCAAAAACCCTGCCGGCCAGGCCGATGAGGTTCTTCTCCTTCTGCGCGACATTACCCAAAGAAAAGAGTCCGAACACAAACTCATGCAAGCCGACCGCATGGCGACCATCGGGTTCCTTGCGGCCGGTATCGCCCACGAAATCAATAATCCCCTGACTTCCATCGCCGGTTGTTCCCAGGGTCTGCTCAAGCGGTTGGCCTCCCTTGGCGTGGTTTTTGATGACAAGCGATTGAAGTCAATCCAAGAATACCTGGAGATCATTCACAGCGAGGCATATCGCTGCAAGGATATTATTCAAAACCTCCAGGAATTCAGCCGCAATTCCAGTGATGAATATGTACCTATCCCAATTGATCAGATTATCGAAGACACCATTTCCCTTTTTCGCCAGCACGCCAAAGACAGCGGCTTTGGTATTGAATATATAAACCATTTTTCCAGCGGCCTGAACCATGTGTTCGGCAAAGAATCCCAATTGAAGCACCTTTTTCTTAACCTATTCCACCGAGCGGTCGGTAGCGTGGAAAAAGGTGGTACAATTTCTCTGTTCTCCTGCAATCGTGGCAATCAAGTAGAAGTGAACATGCATTGGGATGGTCTGGGACAGTTCGATCCTCTTTCTGACAGTATATTCGATCCGGCCCGTTTATCCGAAGCCATCGGAGAGAAGCAGGTTGTTGACTTGTCGATCTGTTACAACATCGTACATAATCACCAGGGAGAAATTTATTTCAATGTCGAAGGAGATAAGCAGAGCAGGTTTATCATCAGGTTTCCGGTCAGTTTGCCGTTAGAAGACTCGATATAAGGTGTAAGAAAGACACATGTCAGAAATGAACCCAGGCAGCATTTTGGTCGTTGACGACGAAAAGAACATTCGCACTCTTATAAGCAATGAATTTTCAGAGGAAGGGTTCGAGATTGTCACGGCAGCCAGTGGAGAAGAGGGATTGGCCCTTTTTCAAAGCCGAAGCTTCGATGTGGTGCTCTTGGATATCAAGCTGCCCAAGCAAAACGGTATTGCCATTTTGAAAAGGATGCGGGAAGTATCACCGGGCGCCGAGATCATCATGATTACCGGTTATGGCGACATTAGATCCGCTGTTGATTGCATTAAACTGGGCGCCCGTGATTTTATCACCAAGCCCTTTAATCTCGATGAACTCTTAAAACTTGTTCAAACTTCGGTGCAAGAAAAAGCAGCGGAATTCAGTGCCGGGGAGAAGGAACAAGAACCTTCACAGGGCAGGAAGGACCAGTTCATACGTTGCTCCAGTCCGGCCATACAAAAAGTCTATGACGTGCTCGACCGGATTGCGACAAGCGACTGCAAGGTGTTAATTCATGGAGAAACAGGGGTGGGAAAGGATGTGCTGGCCAATGAGATCCATTACCGAAGCCGTCGTCGAGACGGCCCGTATGTCTGCCTGGACTGTGGCATGCTCTCACAGAATCTGGCGGAGAGTGAACTCTACGGACACAGAAAGGGTGCTTTTTCCGGGGCTTCAGACAAGAAGACAGGGATGGTGGAAAAAAGTCATAAGGGAACGTTGTTTTTAGACGAGATAGGAAACATCGACCTTGAACTGCAAAAAAAGTTTCTCCGCTTCGTTGAGACCGGTCGAATTCGCCCCGTGGGTGAAACCCTGGAAAAGCATGTGGATGCCCGGATCATTCTCGCCACAAACCTGGATCCCTATGAGGCTGCACGCAAGGGCATTCTTCGCAGCGATTTCTACTACCGGATGGCGGAAGTCGTCCTCTACGTGCCGCCGCTACGGGACCGCCCGCAAGATATTGTATTGCTGGCCGAGTCTTTTTTACACCAATTTTCAGATTGCAAAGCCTTGTCCCCAGAGGCGGCCAATATTTTAACCGGTTACCCATGGCCGGGAAATGTGCGGGAACTCAAATCCCTAATGACTCGGATCTCATTGATGGTTGAAGGTCCGAATGTGATGGCCAGTGACCTGCCCCGGTATATCAAGAATCGACCAGACGCCCCGCCAGGTAAGTTCAAGTCATTGGAGGAGCTGGAAAAAGAGCATATCTTGACCACACTTTCCGAGACCGGCGGAAACCAGTCCCAGACCGCCCAAATTCTCGGGATCAACCGGAAAACGCTATATCAGAAAATAAAGAAATACAATATATTTTCTTAACATCCGGTTTGAGACTTCGGACTTTTAGTTCGAAGGCTCAAACCCGGTAACTGGATAACTCGAAGGGGCCCAGCCTGGCGCCCCCCCTCTGCTTTACAGCCCATGAGGCCAATCCGGTAATCACAAATAATCCCTGTACATTCTGTAGAGGGACAAATTGTGGTCTTTTGTCCCTTTTGACCCCTGCCGCTTTGTGTTCAAATAAATTCATAATATCAGTATATTATAGTACGAATCGCTCAAGGTTGGGAGATTTTGACTCAGCGTGATCCAACCGTATCTCTTGTGTGTTTTTTCCATTTGGGCATTCGAATCTGTGTGTTGGCTGGAGTCATGTTATATGTTATTGATATTTAGGTAATTTATTAAACGTTAGACGATTTCTCACCTTGATCGTTTTGGCCTGCAGGTCCCGGCACAAAGATTGCAAATGATCCTAAAGGTCGAAAACTTTCGAGAAAGGGGGTTGATACGGCACAAATACCGAAAGGGCTGGGGAATCAGTTTGGCAAGGCAAACTCAAGAAACCGTGAACGTAACAGACAAGGAGGACGAATATGGCAAAAGAAACCGCAAAGGTGTGGTTCTCGCCTGCCGGGGCCACCAACTGGACCGAGAGCACCATATGCAAGGCAAAGGATCTATTCTATGCCGCAGGCCTTGATAAATGCATCGAAAAGGATGACAGCGTCGCCATCAAGATTCACTGTGGTGAGTATAACCGTACATCGTGCCTGCGGCCTGAATTTGTGGCGGCCATTGTTGAAGAAGTCAAAGCCTGCGGCGGCAGGCCTTTCGTTACCGATACCACGACCCTGACCTACCATCTCTACAACAACCGTTGTACCGGTCAATTGGAACAAGAAGGCGCTAATAGACACGGTTTGAACTGGGCGAGTCTCCAGGCGCCCTTTGTCATCTCCGACGGTTTTTACGGCGAAGATGATCTGCGGGTGGAATTGCCTGAAGGCAACATCTTGAAAGAGACTTACGTCGGACGCGGCATGTACGAAGCGGACGCCTGCATCAATCTAGCGCATGCCAAAGGGCATCCCATTACCTCCATGGGGGCCTGCATTAAAAACTTCGGCATCGGCGCCCAGTCCAAGCGGGGAAAATACCAGACCCACCTGGCTTTCTGGGGCGATCCGGAAGACGCCATCGGGTACCCGAAGGTCAACCGTGAGGCCTGCCAGGGAACCGAATGCCCCTATGCTAAGATGTGTGAAGACAGCTGCCCGGAAGAGGCCATTAAGGTCGAGCCCGAGGGTGTTGTTTTGGACTATGAAAAATGTGCCCTGTGCTACTCCTGCCAGGTGACCTGTATGTTTACCGGTATGGAAGGCATCGGATTTCGGGACGACTACTTTCCGCTGGCCCAGATCGCCATGTCGGATGCGGCCCTGGGGTGCATCAAGACCTTCAAACCCGGCAAGATCGGCTATATGGCCTATGCATTTGACGTGGCGCCCGAATGTGACTGTTTTCCATGGAACGGTATGTATGTATCGCCGGACGTGGGTGTCTTCGCTTCCATGGACCCTGTTGCCATAGACACGGCCATAGCCGATATGATCGACAAGGCGCCGGTCGGTCCCAATTCCCGGGCCGAAGAGCTCGGCCTGAAGCCGGGCGAGGACAAGTTCAAGGCGGTCAACGCCTTTACCCCGCGGATTCAATTGAAGGGCGGGGATAAGAACGGCTTGGGGACCATGAATTATGAACTGATCGAATACGAACCCGAGTTGAACCCTGAAAACATCTCCAAATGGCAGATCCGGAAAACGCCGATGACGGTCAGCCCCATGAGGGAGGCGTTCAAACACCATCACCTTGGCCGCGAATATGAGTTCCACCGTACTAAATCGGTGAATGAATGGGTGGAAGAATGGAAACAATTTGATCCCACCCTCTAGTCTCGATGTTCTTAACCAATTAGCAAGGGGCGGGTGCTGGACCCGCCCCGAAACGATCGATAGTAGGGTTTCTATGGCAAATGTCTATTGGATGAAGGGCCGTTGTGAGAGCATCAGGAAAAATATCATTTCTAAACTCGAGGCCCTGTTAAGCCTGCCAGAGATGGCCCGCCTGGTGGAGCCGGATGAGAGCCTGGCCATCAAGATAAACCTCAGTGAAATCGGCTATAGTCACTATTTACCCCCTATCATAGTGGCCACCTTGTTTTCGAAAACACGGGCTATGGGCGCCAAAACCCTGGTCACAGACGGCTGCGGCCTGTTCAAGGGATCGCGATTTGACGGGTACAGCTGGATCGACGCTGCTTCGGTGATGGGTTTCAGCAATGGTGAAATCTTCGACAACCAGTTGATGCAGTCCGGGGGTTACACAAACGAAGAAGGGAAGTTTTGGCCTGCCGATGGAGAATACTTGGCCGGGGTTGAACTTGGCAGCCTGCTCACCGATACCAAAAACCTGGTGGTCATCTCACATGTGACGGCTCACCCCCAGCTGGGGTTGGCAGGAGCTGTGGGGAATATGGGCCTTGGCTTTCTCACCGCTTCCGGCAGACTGAAGATCCATGGCTGCCTGGAACTGAGTCTCGATGATAGCAAATGTGACCAGTGTGGGCTCTGTGTCCCTTATTGTCCGACCGGAGCGATTTCCGGGAAGCCCGGCTCGGTGACTTTTGACTGGCGGATCTGCAACCGCTGTCTGGGTTGTCATGTTACCTGCCCTCAGAGGGCCATCCACATAGCCCCGGAGGGGGTGGCGGAATTTCAGAAATGTGTTGTCGATGCCGCTCACACGGCTCGAACAAACTTACAGGGCCAGGCCTTTTTCATCAATTTTTTAAGCTCTGTAACACCGCAACCTGATGAATATCCTTTCTCGGACATCCCCTTCATTCCGGATCTGGGCATCATTGCTTCCGAAGACCCGGTAGCCGCTGACTTGGCCACCTATCACCTCATTGTCAGAGCCCCCGGTATCCCTGGATCCATAGCTCAGAAACTGGATTGCCTGGAAAAAGGTCAGGATAAAATCAAAGCAATCACGGGTCAATCACCACTTGAAATGATAGATTATGCGGATCGCATGGGAGTGGGCAGTAAGACCTTCGAATTTCTGACCGAAACCTAAGCTGAAAACACCCGGCATCCGACGGGACGTGTACAAGGAGGCAGCCATTGCAGCATTCAGACACGACGATGCACGGCAAGCATCAACGGCATCATCACGGGCCGATCCGTGATGCCCTGGCCAAGGTCAATTACAAGATCGCCATCATCAGCGGGAAAGGCGGCGTGGGAAAAACCAGTGTTGTGGTGAATCTGGCCGCAGCGGTCAAGAAAAGGGAGATGGTGGTGGGGATTTTCGATGCTGATGTCCACGGGCCAAGTGTGCCCAAGATGGCAGGAATCAAGACCGAAATGCGGGACATACTGCGCGGGTCCCACGGGATCGATCCGGTGGAAACCGAACAGGGCTTGAAGGTCATGTCCGTCTCGCTCATATGGCCCACCGATGCCACTCCCATCCTGTGGCGCGGCCAGTATAAAGCCCGGGTGCTTCGCCAGTTTTTAAGCTCCATTAAATGGTATGAAATGGATTATCTTTTTGTGGATCTCCCCCCAGGAACAGGTGACGAGCCGATTGCGATCATGAAATCCATTCCAGACTTGGACGGGATGGTGGTGGTGACCACGCCGCAGGAAATCTCCACCATCGTCTGCAGCAAGGCGATCAACGCGGCGAAAGAACTCAACGCCCCTGTACTCGGTTTGATTGAAAACATGGATTCCTACCAGTGTCCTGACTGCGGAAGAATGGATCATTTTTTCGGGAAAGACCGGGGAGCGAAGCTGGCCAGGACTTTCGGCATCCCGTTTTTAGGCGGCATTCCTTTGGACGCCAATTATTCCGATGCAGCAGATTCGGGTGTGCCCATTGTATTCAAGACACCAGAATCCCCTGCGGCAAAGGCTCTGATGAAGATTGCGGATTCGCTTGTCGAAAAACTGCCGCCAAAGGAAAAAGTCGTGGTCAAAGAACGACCTTGGGAAGAAGATAGAGATCATCATAAATAAGAAAAGGAGACAGTAAATGGCTGAAAACAAACGGCCCAATGTGGTTGGCAAGGGTCCAGCCCTCACAAAGGAACTGATTGGTATTTTCAAAGAGATCAGCAAGAATACGAATAATATTTCCAGTGATATCGGAGAGAAGATCAGGACTACACTCGATGAAAAGGGTGCAGAACTCGAACAAATTACTCGGATGGCCTACTTGAAAACGGTCAAAGCCGGGGAAGTCGCCTATGACCTGAAGGAAGAGGCAACAGCTTTGAATGAGGCCGTCCAATCCGGAAATGAAAAAAAGGCAGAAGAAATGATAAACAATATGATTGGTGAGCTGGATCATTTTATCCACAAGATTAAAACTTTTGTGGTACGAATGACCTAGAGAATTTTGAAAATGACCGAGATTCAACTCAGCCAAGATCGACTCAAGATGCTCAGTGTCATAGCGGAAATGGGAGGCACAGACTGTACGGGAACATGACACCACCGTAAACCCGGTGAGTTTCACTGCCATACGTTTGGCCGGATGCTGCATCTTTCGTCACAAGGAATAAAAAATCGCATACTTGAACTGTTACGAATGGGGTTGTTGCGCCGGGAACGGGTGCAACGTGGAGACAGCACAACTCTCGTCCGGTTCGTCATAACGCCGGAAGGTAAAAAGGTAGTTGATCAATTTGTCCGGGATTCAGAGAAAAAGTAAGCCTATGAACCATCCGATACATAAGCCTGTCGTTGAGCAGATTACAAAGGTTCTTGACTTGTTGGACGATTTCATGCGCGATCGGATCGATCTTGATGTTTGTTCGAAAAAGCTCATGGAATTGAATGTAGACGAGTTGCTCGAGACGTATCAAGATGATTTTAAAACAGATACCAGTCTTATTTATTACTTGGATGCGCTCATGCTCATATCTTCTTTGCAGCATGAACTTGATTTTCAAGTACAAGAGTATGGCGCCAATGTGGCATTGGAAGATATGAAGAATCTGCGTGAGCTAATGAATAAGTTTCCCCATAGATACTTAGGGGAGGAATAAATTGCAGAGATGCCAAAATATACAGCACCGACTACCAGGATTTCCGATTAAGAAAACCTCGATTTATGACGAGCGTAAGTATAACAAAATGAAAGGAGCGAATTGATGAAACTTGAAGGAAAGGTGGCTATTGTTACCGGGGGAGCACGGGGGAATGGACTGGCAATAGGCCGATGTTTAGCCGAAGAAGGGGCCAACATCGCCATAGTCGATATTTGTAAGAATATGGAAACCATTCCCTATGACATGTCCACCGAAGAGACCATGAACGCGGCAGTGGAAGAAATTCAGTCGATGGGGCGAAAAGCCGTCGGCATCAAATGCGATGTTCGCAAGGCCTCAGATGTCGAGATCATGGTGGACCAGGTCCTTGGGACATTCGGTACTATAGACATTTTGGTCAATAATGCCGGCAACAGCTCCATGATGCCAGTCGCGGATATGGACGAGCAGACCTGGGATGAGCTGTTGGATACCCATCTGAAGGGCATGTTTCTGTGCTGTAGATATGTGCTGCCTCATATGATCGAGCGTCACAGCGGCAATATCGTGAGCATCTCTTCGGTGGGCGGGCAGCGCGGGTTCGGTATGGGCGGCCACTATTGTGCGGCCAAGCACGGCATTATCGGACTGAACAAGTCCATGGCCATGGAAACGGCTGACCACAACATTCGCTGCAATGTCGTGTGCCCCGGAACTGTTTGGACCCCGATGATGCAAGGCATTGCCGCGTCCTTCGGTATGGAAGGCGAAGAAGCAAGGGAGCAGTTTACATCTGGTCACTTGATCAAAGAGCCTTCTGTTGAACCGAAGGATATCGGCCTGGCCGTCCTCTGGCTGACTTCGGATGATGCCAGGTGTATCACCGGAAATATGATTACCGTGGACGGGGGCTGGACCGCAGCAGCCCCCTGAAGGCAAATCTGAGTCCTGTATCTTCTTGAGTCAACATTCAATTTGTCAGCTGTGCTAGAGGCAAAGCTGACTCAAAACACAGTAATTCATCAAACGGAGGGATTTCACATGGAACAGGTACAACACGACAAAGAGATGGAAGCCAAAGAAACGCAACAGCCGGAAGAAGCCCCCTGCATACTGGAGGTGGTTAATATCGAAGAGTTGGCCGTCGACGGTATTTGCGGTATTTATTAGACTCATGGATCTTTTGCCACGGATCCTATTTCACAATCCTTAAGTGCCGGTCTTCACTTCCTTCCATCGGAATTGAAGACCGCATCTGTTCAGGAGCCATTGATGTCACTGGACACCAGATACCGCCTCAGAGACGGGGTGCAGGTCCGCAAGGAAACATTCGGTCTGCTTTTTTACAATTACAGGGGGCCAAGGCTTTACTTTGTGCCGACAAAAGATCTGGTAGAACCGGCTTTTTTTACGAGCTGCAAAAATACCAAAGAACTTGTCAACAGCATTGAAGAAGCCAAAGCCTGGCCGCATGCATGGATCGAGAATTGGGTCAATCAATTGATGAACACGCTTGAGCAAAGAGGGCTGATCTATGGGCAATCAATATGTTGATATGGGCCTGTCCGCCCCGGTCAATATCACCTGGGAGGTGACCTACGCCTGCAATCTCTCCTGCATTCATTGCCTGTCCAACGGGGGGGAAAAACGCAAGTCAGAATTGACCACCGCCGAAAGTCTGCAGGTCATCGATGTTCTTTCCGCAATGAAAGTCTTTCAGCTGAACATCGGTGGCGGTGAGCCCTTCATGCGGCCCGATTTCCTCGACCTGATGGATTATGCCCACGAGAAAGGAATAGTCACCTGTTTCAGCACCAACGGGACCCTCCACGATGCCGACGTCGCTCGTAGGCTGGACAGTCCGTTGGTCTATATTCAGGTCAGCCTGGACGGCGCCTCCCCGGAGTCAAACGATGCCATCAGAGGCAAGGGAAGTTTTCAGCGTGCCGTTTCAGCTTTAGAATGCTTACAGACTCGAAATATTGAAGTCAGTGTGAACACGGTCCTGACGCGACTCAGTTTTCCGGAACTCGACCGAATGGCAGCGTTGGCAGCCGATTTCGGGGCCAAGTTCAGGGTGTCCCGCTTCCGTCCTTCAGGCAGAGGCAAAGAGGCCTGGTCACAATTGAACGTGGATAAAGAGCAGATGCTGGCTTTTTCCCAGTGGCTGGATCAACATATGGGTGTTTCCACAGGCGATTCTTTTTTTTCCGTTTCCAGCGAAGAACGTCGATCTTTGGGACTGAACATGTGCGGCGCCTGCAAATTGACCTGCTGCATTTCACCGGAGGGAAACGTCTATCCCTGTGCGTTCCTTCAGGAAAAGGAATTTTTGGCTGGACGACTGCCTGAGGATGAGTTCTGCGATATCTGGGAAAACTCCCCGGTGTTTGATTGGTTTCGCGGTCTAGAAATCAAGTCTTGTGAAAACTGCCACCGCTTTGACCTCTGTCACGGCGGATGCCCGGCAATTGCCTATCATACCCAGAGAAAATTAGGGGTTCCGGATCCCGGCTGTCTGACCAATTGTGTCTCGGTCAAACCGAAACGTGCTGAGGTGAGGCAGTGAACACCCAAGCCCCTGGTGGAGGGTATTATCTCTGTGAGGGCGTCAGCTTGATTCCTCATGAGCAAGGTGGCCTTGTGCTCCAGTCGGCGCCACTTAAAACGGTGCAAGTGAACACAATGGCCTTGGAAATACTCGGAAAATGCCGGGCAGGTTTTTCGCCGCCAGGAGGCCGCCAGGCGCGGGAGTTGAATGCAGTCCTCGTCTTTCTGGATCTGATGCAAGATGCCGGCATTGTCTATTGGCTGCCGCCTGAAGAAGTCTTTGAACCAGTGGTGAGTATTATCGTACCGGTGTATAATCGGGCCCATGACATCGGTCAGTGTCTCGAGTCTTTGTTGTCCTTGGATTATCCAAAATCCCGGCGGGAGATTATCGTAGTGGATGATGCCTCATTGGATCAGACAGCCGCAGTGGTGGCCCAATATGATGTTCGACTCATTGTGCAACCCTGCAACCGGGGGCAGTCGGCCGCTAGAAATGCGGGTGTTCAGGCAGCAAAGGGAGAGGTGATTGCCTTCATTGACAGTGATTGCATCGCTGACCCTCGATGGCTGAAGGATCTCATGCCCTACTTTCATGATCCCCGACTGGCCCTTGTTGGTGGGGTTGTGGACGCTTTTTTCAATCAATCGTTCCTGGATCGATATGAGGCGGTTCATTCAGCACTGAACATGGGGAGCAAGACAGCCACCGGCCGGGGAAAAGGTTCGCTGTTTTATGTTCCTACCTGCAACATGCTCCTCAGAAAAGCTGCATTTGAAGGGGTCAGTGGCCTGGATGAAAACTTGAAGGTAGGCGAAGATGTCGACCTGTGTTGGCGGCTCATGTCCATGGGATATCGGCTGGCCTACATACCGAAAGGGAGGGTTCAACACAAACACCGAAATCGGTTTTTCACTGCTTTTCTGAGACGATTTGACTACGGTACTTCTGAAGCAGTGCTCTCCAAAAAGCATCCTCATGTTTTGAAGCGGTTTCCATGGCATTGGGAAGGTATCCTGCTTTTGCTCTTGATGGTTCCAGGACTGACAATGTGGTCGATTGTATCACTCATACCGGGCTTATCTTTTTTGCTGGTTGAACCATTTTATAAACAAATGCGGCTTAAACGCAGCTTCGACATCGTCCTTCCCCTTTGCGATATTTTCGCAGCCACTGTGAAGCGTCATCTCATATTCGTATATTATATTAGTCACCATATAACCAGGTATTATCTTTTTCTGGTTATTATCTTCTCTATCCTGATCCCGCGGGTTGCGCCGCTTTTGATGGGACTGGTGATCGTGCCGGCCATCGTCGTGTTTTTTCAAAAAAAGCCGCGCCTTCGTTTTCCAGTGTTTGCATTTTTTTACTGGACAGAGCAGTTGTTCTACCAATCCGGGGTGTTCTGGGGGTGTTTTAAACAGTGCAGCTTCAGGCCATATCGAGTTTCCTTGGAACAGACATCATCCCGGAACCAAAATCGGCATCCGGTGCGCAAAAAATTCATGGCCCTGTTTCTCAAAAGGAGGGAAGCATCCAGTTGAAAGGGACTGTTTTAATTGACATGGAGAGCAAAACCATCCAGAGCAAAGTTCAAGAACTTGAACATATTCTAAAGAAAATGGGATCTGTGCTAGTGGCTTTTTCCGGCGGTGTGGACAGCACTCTACTTTTGAAAGTGAGCAAGGATATCCTTGGAGACAATGTTGTAGCCGTGACGGCGCTTTCGGAAACCACTCCGCGTCATGAAAGAAAGGATGCCATCCGGCAGGCCGATACATTGGGAGTAGAGCATCTACTGGTGGAGAGCCATGAATTGGAACTTGCCGAATTTGTAGCCAATCCCCCGGATAAATGCTATATATGCAAGAAAAATCGCTTCGCAAACCTGATCACCCTGGCTCAGCAGAGAGGCATCCCCCATGTGGTGGACGGCGGCAACATGGACGATCATCGGGATTTTCGTCCCGGAATTCGGGCCATCAAAGAGCTAGGGATCAGGAGTCCCCTCAAGGAGGTCGGGCTTTCCAAGATGGAAATCCGCCGGCTGTCGAAGCAACTCTTGTTGCCGACCTGGAATAAGCCCTCGGGAGCATGTTTGGCCTCCCGCATACCGTATCATAAGCACATAACAGCAGATAAACTCAAACAGGTCGATGCCGGGGAGCAGTTCCTCAGGGATCTGGGATTGTCGGACCAGGTCAGGATACGGCATCATGGCGATATTGCCCGGCTGGAAGTAGATGTCAAAGACATCCATAAATTGATTGATGAAAGTTTGCGCCACGAGGTGACGAGTTTTCTAAAGTCTATCGGATTTCAATTTATCGCATTAGACTTGGAGGGATATTCTGTAGGAAGTCTTAATCGAACCCTAGCTGACATGAAAGGACACGAGAATGAACACTGAGCAATTGACAGAGGTATTGCATCAATTCAAAAGCGGCCGCATAGATTTGCCCGCGGCACTAGATACGCTCAAAAAGCTCCCTTTTGACGATCTGGGCTATGCCAGAGTGGACATGCATCGGCATTTGCGAACCGGTGTTCCAGAGGTCATCTACGCCGAGGGCAAAACCGTGGCCCAAGTTCAAGGAATTGCCGCCGGGTTGACCCAGTACCATTCCAACGTCATGGCTACCCGGGCCAGCCCGGAGGTCTTTGAAGGACTTCAAAAGGTTGATGCAGAATGTGTGTATCATGAAACAGCCAGGATCGTAGTCGTCAAACCACGACCGGTCGAAGGTATGGGGCGCATCGCCGTGGTCTGTGCAGGCACTTCCGATCTTCCGGTGACCGAAGAAGCGGCCGTTACCGCAGAAGTTCTCGGCAACCGGGTAAAACGGATATACGATTGCGGGGTGGCGGGCATACACCGTCTACTCGATTCATGCGACGAACTGTTCAGGGCCAATGTTGCTGTGGTGGTAGCCGGTATGGAGGGGGCCCTGGCCAGTGTAGTGGGGGGCTTGGTTTCCTGCCCTGTTATTGCTGTGCCAACAAGCGTCGGTTATGGGGCCAGCTTCGGCGGTATTGCGGCCCTGCTCAGTATGCTCAACAGTTGTGCCGCCGGTGTTTCGGTGGTTAATATCGATAATGGGTTTGGAGCCGGTTACCAGGCCAACCTTATTAACAGGTTGGCGGCCGGAACCGATATGTCTCGTTCTGAAGAATCCAACCGTTCCTTACAAAACAATGCAAGCAGAGTCTCACTGTCCAATGCTTCCTGATGAAACTCTCAAATTGTTGATTTTCAATGAGGGGAATAAATGAAAATAGCCTATTTTGATTGTTTTTCCGGTGCCAGTGGCGACATGATCCTCGGCAGTCTCATGGATGCGGGTCTTTCTCTTGAACGTGTAAAATCAGAATTGGCCAAACTGAAACTTTCCCACTATGATCTCACGGTTCAAGAGGTTTCCAGAAAGGGGATTTCAGGAAGTCAGGCCCTGGTGATTGTCCAAGAGGATCACCATCACCACCACCATCGTCACCTGTCCGACCTCAAGGAAATTATCGGCACGAGCCCTCTCCTTGACAGTGTCAAGGAGAAAAGCCTGGCCGTTTTCAACCGCTTGGCCGACGCCGGGGGCAAAGTCCCTCGTATTGGCATTGAGCACGTCCATTTTCACGAAGTGGGCGCCATGGATGCGATCATCGATGTGGTCGGTGCCGTGGCTGGAATCGAGGCCCTGGGAGTTCAAAGGATTTATTCTTCTCCGCTTCACCTTGGAACGGGGACTGTGGAATGCGCCCATGGGACCTTGCCTATACCCGCCCCGGCTACAGCGGAACTGGTTCAAGGTAAACCCGTCTATTCTACCGGTGTTCAAGGAGAACTGTTGACACCCACCGGTGCCGCTCTGTTGACCACCCTGGCCGTTGATTTTGGTCCCATGCCACCGATGACCCTGGAAAGGGTGGGTTACGGTGCCGGGACAGTGGATGTGGCCATTCCCAATCTATTGCGGATCGCAATCGGCGAGACCGGGCAGGGGTTCGAAGGATATGAGGTCGAAAGCGTGGCCGTGATTGAAACAGCCATCGATGACATGAATCCCCAGATATATGATCATCTCATGCAAAAATTACTGGGAATAGGGGTGCTGGATGTCTATCTGGTTCCGCTTCACATGAAGAAAAGCCGGCCCGGTACCCAGCTGACAGTGCTCTGCAGACCCGACGCTGTCAACCGGGTCGCTGACATTGTGTACGCCGAAACAACGACTATCGGTCTACGATGGCGTATCGAAAACCGCATCAAGCTCCAACGGGAAATACAATCAGTGGAGACAGCTTACGGGCTTGTTCGGGTCAAGGTGGCAAAAATCAACGACCGCAGGGTTAACCTATCTCCTGAATATGAAGATTGCAAGCGGGTGGCGGTTGAACAAGAGGTACCGCTCAACGAAGTCCTGAACGTTGTTCGTTCAGCGGCGGTTCACTCATTCTGAATCGATTTGAGTGCTTTTTTTTTTATAATCATTGAACCGAAGGAGGGAAATCATGGACAAAATCTTACGCATCGATATGGGGGCCGAGGGCGGTCCTAAAACCCGGGTTGAACCTTTGAGGAATTACGCCGGCCTGGGCGGTCGTGGCCTGACCTCGACAATGGTGGCCAAGGAGGTTCCTCCGACCTGCCATGCCCTGTCGGCTGACAACAAGCTGGTCATCGCCCCGGGATTGTTGAGCGGATCAACTGCCGCTATGTCTGGGAGGATCTCTGTGGGGTGCAAGAGTCCACTGACCGGTGGGATAAAGGAAGCCAATTCCGGGGGGCAGCCGTCGCAAATGCTCGGTAGGCTCGGCTATGCCGCCGTCGTCCTGGAGGGCAGACCAGGGGATGATACCCTTTACAAAATCGTCATCAACAAAGGCGGCGTTGAGATTCAGCCGGACAACAGCTTGAAGATGCTGGGCAATTATGATCTGGTGGACAAAATGAAATCCGAGCACGGGGAAAAGATCCATTGCATTTCCATTGGGCAGGCCGGGGAGCAGAAGTTGTCCGGTTCTTCCATAGCTTTCACTGATATGGAACAACGGCCGACCCGCCATGCTGGCCGCGGTGGTGTTGGGGCCGTGATGGGTTCCAAGGGGGTCAAGGTCATTGTAGTGGATGACACCGGCACCTCGGCACGATCCCCAGCGGATCCGGAAAAATTTAAGGAGGCGAACAAGGCATTTGTATCGGGCCTCAAAAAGCATCCGGTGACCGGAGAAGGACTTCCGGCCTATGGTACGAATATCCTCCAGAATATCATCAACGAGGCTGGCGGTCTGCCGTTTCGGAATTTCAAGGAAGGCCGATTCGAAGGGGTTGCAAAAATCAGCGGTGAGACTCAGGCTGAAACCGAAAACACGAGAGGTGGTGAGGGTTCCGCCACCCACGGCTGTCACAAAGGGTGCACCATTCGTTGCTCAGGCACTTTCTACGACAAGGACGGCAACTATGTGAGCAAACAGCCTGAGTATGAAACTGTCTGGGCTCATGGCAGTAACTGCGCCATCGACGATTTGGATGCCATTGCCCAACTCGACCGTTTGGATGACGACTTTGGGCTGGATACCATCGAGATGGGCGCCACAGTCGGTGTGGCCATGGAGGCCGGACTGGCGGAATTCGGTGATGCTCAGACTGCCATCAACCTGGTCAAGGAAGTGGGCAAAGGCAGTCCCTTGGGCAAGCTACTAGGCAGCGGCGCCAAAGTCACCGGGCAGGTGCTTGGTGTCGAACGAGTGCCAGTCGTCAAAGGCCAGGCCCTTCCGGCCTATGATCCGCGAGCGGTCCAGGGGATCGGTGTTACTTATGCCACCAGTCCCATGGGTGCAGACCATACTGCCGGCTATGCCGTGGCTCCCAATATCCTCAAAGTGGGTGGCGATGTGGACCCCCTGAAGCCTGAAGGTCAAGTAGAACTTTCCCGCAACCTGCAGATCGCCACCGCCGCTGTTGATTGTACCGGCATGTGCCTGTTTATCGCCTTTGCCATTTTAGACCAGGAGGATACCTTTCAATCCCTGCTTGATGTCATCAATGGGTTTGCCGGTACCAGCCTGACAGCGGACGATGTGACGGAGCTGGGCAAGACGGTGCTCAAAACAGAACGCGCCTTCAATGAAAAGGCCGGATTTACCAATAAAGATGACCGATTACCGGACTTTTTCAAAAATGAGTCACTGCCGCCTCACCAGATCACATTCGGTGTATCGGATGAGGATTTGGATCAGGTCTATAACTTTTAATGTTCATCAGTCTGGTGTAGAGATGAGGTGGGGAGGTCTTGCACGGGCTTCCCCTTTTTTGTCCATTTCGACTTGCAAACAGAGGTAAATGATGTTCTACCAGTAAAGACATCAATCTCAACACGGAGGTACTCCCATGCTCCAAGCCAGCATAAAGGCCGAATGCATTTTCAGTACAACCGACGAAGGCGTAGCTGCCTTTGGACCCATTTTGCAGTCCGGCTTTAAAATGAATGTTCAGACAGGGGTCAGCATAAAGGATCTGCTTTGCCATCAACTTGCTGTGGATCCGGCCTATGTTGAAGACCGAATCCGCACCGCGTTTATAGATGGTAAACCGGTTGATGATTTTTCAACGACCAGTATTGAAAACAATGCTTCGCTTGCACTTTCCGCAGCCATGCCGGGGCTTGTCGGGGCAACTTTTCGCAAAGGTGGATACCTGGCTGCTTTGCGCGGTACGATCACGCATCGGAGTAAGGATAAGCCTGTGGAGGGCCGACCGGGTGTGGTGACCTTCAAGCTTTTCAATCTCCTGGCCAAGGAAATCGGTTTGCCCTTTCTCAAGCACGGGGTTATTATTGATGGACAGACAGCCCTGGCTTTTCTTTCAA
Organism: uncultured Desulfohalobiaceae bacterium; assembly: GCA_964621385.1. Taxonomy (GTDB): domain Bacteria; phylum Desulfobacterota; class Desulfovibrionia; order Desulfovibrionales; family Desulfothermaceae; genus JAABTT01. Next base: position 4,237 of record CAZUMF010000002.1, on the reverse strand, counting down.
ATCCCCCGGATGCTTTCCAAAGAGGCTGCCTGGAAATCCAAATGGACGGAAACAAAATTCGCACAGAACGCCTGTTGGAAATGATACCGTCGGCGACTCAAGAATTTGTCGAATTCCGGCTGAAGAGGAATAAATTGCATGGTTGCTGAAAATTACAGCATCGGCTACCACGATTTTCGAATAATAACATAATGTTATGACGAGCGTAAGTATAACTGCTTGAAAGAGTTCTGGATATGTTCAAGGCAGCGACAGTTCGGCTAAAAACTCAGTTTTCCAGGCATGAGGGACAACGCCTGGGCGAGGAGTTGGTCAACAGGCTCGATAAGAACCCCGATGCCTGCTGGCTTTTTTGTTCGGCCCGGAAAGGTCTCGAGGAGTTGGTCGCTGGAGTCTATGATGGAGTGGCTACCGATAATCTGATCGGTTGTACGACTGACGGTGAGGTATCCAATGAAGGTTTCAGCACGGGGTCGGCAGTCCTGGCCGGAATCGTTACGGATCGCATTCGCTTTCATCTGTCTGTTGCAGGCAACCTCTCTCAGGAAAGCGAGGAAGCGGGTCGTAAGCTGGCCCGGCACTTGCCGGAGTCGACCCGTTACATCCATTTGTTTTCAGACGGAATTACCGGTAACGGCTGTGCTATTTTAAGAGGCATTGCATCGGTTTTTGGAGAAACAACCCCTGTTTCAGGGGGCACTGCCGGGGATAACGGCCGCTTTAAACAGACACGCCAGTTTGCCGGTAGAGAGGTCTTCAGTGACGCCGCTGTGGCCTTGGGTTTTTCGGGGGATTTTCGAGTGGGAATCGGTGTTCGAAGCGGTTGGGCGCCGATCGGTTTGACAAAAACGGCCACGCGTGCCTTTGGGAACGAGCTGTTTGAACTAAATGGTGAACCGGCTTTAAAGGTGTATGAGCGTTTTTTGGGAAAACATGCCCGTAACCTGCCTGCAATCGGTGTGGAATATCCCTTGGGGCTCGTCGGAGCAGAGGGTTATCCTGAAGGCTTTGATTATTTCCTTTTGCGTGCCACCATGTCGGTGAACCGGGAAAAGGGTTCTATAAGTTTTGCCGGCGAGATACCAGAAGGCGCCAAGGTGAGCTTAACCTGCGGAAACATATCTTCTGTTCTACAGGCTTCACAGGAAGCTGCCCAGCAGGCCATTTCCGACTTGGGAGATGTTACAGCAGTCATGTGTTTTTGTTTTTCCTGCATGGCCAGGAAAATCGTTCTGAGCAGTCGCACGCAAGAAGAAATCGAACTGATCCGTCAAACAATTGGTCCCCATCTGCCGATTACCGGATTTTACACTTACGGTGAATATGCGCCAGTGCGTTGCAACGGCCCCAATTATCTTCACAACGAAACATTAACCGTATCGGCTATTGGATTGGGGTCATGACTGATAATAGCAGACTTCATTCAAGAATTCAGGAGCTTGAAAATCTTTTAGAACAGGCGGAACGTAGGTCGTATATCCTCACAAATCTCTTGAGAGAGGCTACCGCCGAGTTCAACGAGGCCCTAGAGCGAGTGATTCGCTCTGAAGCCAACTTTCGGGCCATTTTCGAAAAAGCCCCTGAAGCGATTTATATCCTTGATGCCAAGACGCATCAGATACTAGACTGCAATCCCTTTACCATTGAATGGCTTGGTTACACACATAAAGAACTTCTGTCCATGAAGGTAGAGGAGATTCTGGACCAAGAATCTCCGGGCATACAAGAAAATATCAACAGAGCCATGGAATTCGGCTTTGTTAAAATAGAAGAAAGGCGCTTTCAAAAAAAATCAGGCGCCTTCGTGGAGGCAGAGGTTACCGGTACGCGGGTGGAAATGGAGGGGAGGAAATGCTTTCTCGCTCTTGTTCGCGATATTACGGAACGCAAGACCATTGAAGAGCTCTCGAGGTACAAGGAGCTTTTTGACAACGCCATTGACCCGATGATGATTATCCAGTCCCATGGCTCATTTCTGGAGGTCAATGAGGTGGCCTGCGAGAAATTAGACTACAGTCGCCGACAGTTGCGTGGGATGTCTTTACGGGATATTGCACCGGACTGTACTGATACCTTGAGAAAGGTCGGGGAGAAGATTCGATCCGGGGAAACCGTACAGTTTGAGTTAAACGTAATGACCCGGCGTGGAAAAACCATCCCATTCGAATTTCACTCCCACATGATTAACTATCGAGGCAAACCAGCCGTATTGAGCATAGCCCGGGATTTGAGCCTGAGAAAGAAGATGGAGGAAGCCTTGGTCCGCAGGGAACGGCTGTCCGCTGTCGGGGAAATGGCCAGCGGCGTTGCCCATAACTTCAACAACTTGCTGCAAGTCATCATGGGGGCCGCTGAGGCGGCGATGAAAAAGCTCGGTTCCGGTGAAATCAGAAAGTCTGGCCAGGCCCTCCGCAATATTGTCGAGGCATCCCAGAGAGGGGCCGATATTGTGAAACGGATAAAGGATTTTACCCTATTAGATAACGGAGCAGCAGAAAAAAACCGTGTCTTGTTTTTTGGAGAACTCATCAAGGAAGCTGTGAATCTGACGAGGCCCTTGTGGAAAAATCCCAATGAGCCTCGAAAGTATAGTCTGAATTTTATCCATATGCCGGGATGCTTGGTGGAAGGCAATGAATCAGAGATCTATGAGGTCTTGGTCAACTTGATAAAAAACGCCTTGGAGGCCATGCCCCGGGGCGGGACGCTGACCATCTGCTCTGAAATTTGTAATGGTCGGATATTCACCACTTTCACGGATACCGGGAACGGTATCGCCAATGAAAATATCCAGCGCATTTTTCAGCCCTTTTATACCACCAGAGGCTCTCAAAGCAGTGGTTTGGGGCTGTCTTCCAGTTATGGGCTCATGAAAAAGCATGGCGGTGAGTTACGAGTTGCCAGTGTTTGGGGGAAGGGCACTACCTTTACCATTGTTTTACCACTGGCTGTGGCAAGAAAAACGATCAAAGAGCAGCCGCTCTCCACCCAGGAGCCCGTGACAGATAATTCCCTTCGATTACTGATGATTGACGATGAACCCAATATTTCCCACATGATGAAGCTGTGGTTCGAGGATTCGAATGTGGACATGTATACGGCCAATACGGCCGAAAAAGCAATGCAGGCCATTCGTCAGGAGTGTTTCGATGTCATTGTCTGCGATTTCGGGATGGACGATATGAATGGTTTGGAACTCGGAAAGGTGCATCAAGAATTTTGTCTGAAGGAGGGCATTCCCAAAAGACCTTTTATACTTCTGACCGGTCTGGATAGAGAATGGAATGTTGAGACATTAGAGGTTGCGGGTGTGGATAGGGTCGTAAAAAAACCGATCCTTGCCGATGATTTGTTTCACATTATTCAGGAATTGGTTACCTTGTAATGCTGAAATAGGGAAATCATCAATGATTCGAGTTCTGGGGATCAACAGTTCACCGCGTATCAGAGGTAGCCATTCCCTGTACGATTCCTTTTGTGCCATGATGTTGCAGGATCTGATGGATGCCATTCTGGAAACTTGTAAGGATTGTTACACCGAAATCATTCATCTCAGTCAACTGAATATCCATTCTTGTCGAGCCTGTTTCTCCGATATGGAAACCAGGTGTCATTTTTTGTGCGATTGCTATGACGATGATTTTCAAATGGTTGCCCAGAAGATGATCGAGGCAGATGGGATTATCTTTGCTTCCCCAACGTATATGTTCGGAATGGCCGGCATTTTGAAGCAGTTTTTTGAGCGTTGGATCAGCTTCAAAGCACCACCTGTTCCCTCTGAAAAAGCCAGCAAATCGCTAAACGAATGTTTTGATCTGGTGGAACAGATGGCAGAAGGCACCCTTAAAACTCCCAATCCGCTACAGGGCAAAGTGGGGGGTATCGTGGTTGCTGGGAGTGAATTGGGTCAGGAAAACGTAGCCAGGGAGATCATGTTGATCCTAAGCCTGTATGGATTCGTCCTGCCACCCCAGTGTTTCATCTACCATACTGGACACAGCATGCAATCCATGGAAGAGGTGCGCCTTGGTTTCTATGATAACCAGTGGCTGCTTCATGCTCTTGAAAATTTGGCTCAGTCAATGGTTCAACTGATAAACCTGACCAAAGGCCACCAATGGCCGGAGATGCCAAAAACATTGTCCAAACTTACAAAAACTTGACCGGACCGGTCAGGAGGAACAGCCTCAGCCGGGACTGGCGCAGAGTCCGTCTTGTGCCTTTGACTGCTCCGGTT
>CAZUMF010000001.1:0-54466 GCA_964621385.1 uncultured Desulfohalobiaceae bacterium | reverse complement strand
ACTTTCTGTTGATCGAACCTGTCCCCAAGAAACTTGATCGGGTTTCAGCCCCTCAGAGAATCAAAAGGCAAGCAGACGGGGTTCAAATCCTCAGAGAGGAAATGAAAGCAGGCAGGGCACCGGATTGGATTGTCCCTGCTCTGCCGATCCACTTTGCGGCTGAATGGTGTTTGGCCTCGAGCGATACGAAGTCTTTATTTCGAATTCCCATACCTGCTGGATTGGAATATCGTGTGCCTCATCCGATGCAGGGCTCCAGAGGGGACCTTTTCGTGAGTTATGCAGATTTTCTGTGTCCTGAAGATTGTCCCGAACCACGAGGGTACTGTACAGTGAGTGGATGCAAACGGAAACAGAGCATGTTTGCGTACCTGGCTCAGATTCGTTTGCCGTCATTCGAATCCCTGGTGCTTCGCAGCCAACAATTGGCCCCAGGAGTAGGGGGTTACAGATCAGACCAATTGCTGCAGCTGTTGTCGTCAGTCCTCCATTCCCAAGGGAACATGCTGCTCAGCACGGCCTGCAGGTGCCATGGGGTAGTGACCGCCCTGAGAAACGTTCCTCATTCTCAATGAAAAGAAAAACCGCCAGATCAAGAAGTGAATGGCCTGCCTGATCTTTTGAGAAGGTTTTCCACGGCCAGTCTGCTCAGGTCCAGGCCATGGAAGGCTAGCTTGTTCAGGGAATCCCTCATTCTCTACCTCCACGCCTCCTGATTTTTTTCAACCCTTCTATCTGAATGACGGCTGTTAATACAAAATAAACAGTGTCGGGTCTAAAGGGAGAATCCGTTCAATGATGCATCCCTTCCTGCAGAGCAAACCCATGCGAGTTTTCGAGAGTGGTCAAAATAGACCTGAAATGCGAAAAAAATAGACCCGATGATGATATCATTTTAAAAAAAGAAATGTATTTGTAACTATAAACTTTATTTAGCATCGAGCAACCTCTTGTCTTTGAAGGAATATGACATGGTAAACACAAGGAGGGCGACAATAAAAAAACAGAATGAGGCCCGGGAGGTTGGAATCGGTGATGAACCTCTGGGTGGGAAGTGGCTCTGAGTCATTCAGGAAAAGAATCGGAATCTGACAACAACTCTAAAGACATGATGAAGAATTTTTGCTCGGAAATCGTAACACATGGCACTCTTCTCAGGCTGATTTTTGCTCCAGACTTGTTTCTGGAATATTTTCAAAAGGGAGGGATACGAGCATGGAAAAGAATTTTCGGAAGCATGGCTCAACGCCAAGGGCCATCCTGATACTGACAGTTCTTTGTTTTTTCATTTTGCATTCACCGCTTTTCGCAACTGAGAAACAGGGAGAGACGGTACACGTCGGGTTTTTGGCCGCATTGTCCGGTCCTGATGCGGGATGGGGTCTCCCTGGACTGACCGGGGTCGAGATGTACATCGACAAGGTGAATGCAGAGGGCGGACTTCTTGTGGACGGGGTGCGCTATCCTCTGGAGCTGCACACCTTTGACGATGAAGCTGTGGCCAGTAAGGCCCTCCAAGGGGCGAGGCAGCTGGTGATGCGCCACAACGTCAAGTTCATCAACGCCATCGGCGGGAACCCTGCTGATGCGGTGCATCCTTTCCTGACCAAGCGAAAGGTGATCTACGCCAGTCTTATTGCTACAGATATCAAGCCGGACAGGCCGTACTGCATAGCCGGGGGTGACGTCACTCCCAGGATCGATATGCTGCGTCCATGGTTCCACAAGTTCGAAAACCCGGATTTGAAACGGTGGGCGGTGACCTCGCAGGACGATACGATCGGGCAGACCTGCCAGGCCTGGGAAGTGGGAGCAGCCAAGTCCATGGGCTGGGATGTCGTGTACGATAAGCATTTCGCCATTGAGACCACTGACTTTGCTCCGGTCGTGACCTCAATATTGAGCAAAAATCCGGATGTGGTCAGTCTGAATCTGAGCTATCCAACCTTTGTGGCCCAGATTATTGCCCAGCTCTATCAGCAGGACTATCAGGGTATCATCTCAATGAACTACTGTGACGTGGAGGCTGTTCTCCAGAAGGTTCCCGAGGAGTACCTGGAAGGGGCCACGGATAGCTTCCCTCTCTTTGATGATCCCTGGTGGGGCGAGCCATCCTTCCAACATAATTTCATCAAAAGATGGCTAAAACGTTACGGGCCCGGGGCTCCGGATGATGTGCACAGGCACATTACCGGGATTGATTGGGACCACGTCATCATGTTGAAGGTCTGGGCCTACGGGGCACAGCTCGCGGGAAGCTTTGATCCCGATGAAATCCTTGAAGCACTTCGATCCCAAAAATCATTCCCCACCATTCTCGGACCTGCGGTTATGACCGGGAAGGAGATGTGGGGAATCGACAACATGGTATCACCCCCAATACCTATCAATCAAGTCGTAGAGGGCACAAAACGGATTCAGGCCCAGGTCCGCTTCGAAGATTGGTTTGCAGCAAGAAAGGATGAGATCATCAAGGTGGTCAGGGACAAAAAGCAGTACTGGGATCAAAGATAGAATCCATGCGGTCCAGGGGGGCGAGTGATGTTGCCCCCCTAGTGCTTGTTCAGCCAAAGGAGTCAACCGGATGAATACTGCGACACTTGTCCAAACCATAGCCAATTCCATCGTGGCCAGCGGGATTGATGCGTCTGTCGCCGTTGGACTCGCCCTGGGCTTCGGTGTGATGCAGATGGCCAATTTCGCGCACGGTGAGTTTTTCATGGTGGGAGCCTATGTGGTCTATGTCTTGTATGCCTTAGGCGGCTTGCCCTTTCCAGTGGCTGTGATTGCAGCCTTTTTTATTGTCGGGACCCTGGGAGTCGTCACTGAGCGGACGATTTTCAAACCCACCCGGGGAAACGTCCTGGCCGGATTTATGGCCACAGCCGGATTGACCCTGGTTTTGCAAGTCCTCGTGGGACAGATCTGGGGCGTGGGGTTGATGCGGTACATCCCCACGCCGTTCATGGAAACAGCCAACATCATGGGAGCGAAGATCGGTTTGCAAAGAATCCTGGTCATTCCGGGTGCGTTCGCCATGGTCGCTGCCCTCTGGATCTTCCTTCGAAAAGCCAGATTGGGGAAGGCCCTGCGGGCCTGCGCCCAGGACCCGGAAGCCGCCTCTTTGCAGGGAATCAGCATCGACAAGATGACCATCCTGGCCATGGCCATAGCCGGTGGTTTCGCCGGTGTGGCCGGGGCTCTCATGTCTCCGATTCATGCCGTGACTCCCTACATGGGGCATTCAGTGATCATCACAGCCTTTATTGTGGTCATTGTCGGGGGGATGGAGAGTATTGAAGGGGCGATGCTGGCTGCCGTTATTCTCGGTTTTATTCACACATTTGCGACCACCTTTTTTGATGCCGTCATTGGCACCATGGCCGGGGTCGGGGTCATGGTCATCGTCTTAGTCCTTAAACCAAAGGGGCTGATGGGCCGTGCTTAAAAGAGATTCATTCTTCAATGGGACTGGGGTGTTCGTTTTACTGGCTTTGCTGGGTGTACTGCCCTTTCTCATCCATGAATATCATTTGGAAATCGTCATCCTTTATTTGATCAATGTCATTCTGGTGGTCAGCTACCGCCTGGTGGCCACAACCGGGGACTGGTCACTCTTCCATGTCGTCTTTATGGGATCAGGCGCCTATGCCAGCGCCTTAGCGGCCAAATTCCTGGGCTGGCCTTTTTGGTTATGCCTGCCTGTTTCCGGTATCACAGCAGGAGTGGTCGGGTTTGTTTTCATGATTCCACTGCATCGGACAAAAGTCTTCGGCTTTTTGATCGGCTCCTTTGCCATCGGTGAGTTTTTGCGTCTTACCTGGGTCAAGGTCCGGTACCCTTTTGGTGGGGCCAGGGGGATGATCGGAATTCCTCTGCCCGAGATGTACGAGATAGATTTCTTTTTTGCCATGCCCTACTACTTTTTAACACTGTGTGTGACCTTGATCTGCCTGTATGTCATGTTTCGAGTCGACCGGTCGCGCATAGGCGACGCCTTCAAAGGCATCCATGATGATGAAGATCTGGCCAAAAGCATCGGCATCAACGTAACCAATTACAGGATTTACGCCGTGGTCATCGGAGCTTTCTTTGCCGGAATAGCCGGCTCCTTGCTAGCGCACAGGCTTCAAGCTATAGATCCCCATAATTTCGAGGTCAACACCATGGTCTATCTCATCATCTGGGTGGTGGTCGGGGGATCGGCCACCTTTTGGGGTCCGATTCTGGGGGTCACCGTCATGACGGTTGTCTTTGAGGTCTCCAGGCCCCTGCAGGAATGGCGTCCTTTGCTCTTTGGCGTCATATTAATCCTGACTTTGATCTTCATGCCAGGTGGGTTGGAGAGCCTGATCCTAAAATTCAGGAAAAATGTCAGAACCCTCTTGAAACCGGCAGGCTCTGAATAAAATCATAAGCCATAACAGCAAGGGACACAAGTATGAAGATTCTTGTGGCTTTCAACCACCGCTCCAAGTCATCCAGGAAAGCCCTCGAACTGGCCAGGGTCCACGCCAGGGCTTTCAAGGCGGAGGTGCTGGTTGCGACCTCGGCCGATACGACGATCAGCGAGAAGGATGTGCCATCCAAGGAAGATGCGGAGAAGGCCCTGTCTGAAGTGGTCCAAGAGTTTGAAGAGGAGGGCATTCCCTGTTCTTCCCACTTGCTCATCAGGGGATACCCGCCAGGGGAGGATATTGTCCTCTTCGCCCGAGAAAAGGATATTGACGAGATCATCGTTGGTATTGAGAAAAAATCGAAGCTTGGCAAATTGCTGCTTGGCTCCTTGGCCCAGGATGTGATTCTCCAAGCCCAGTGCCCGGTCCTTGCTGTCAAGGCGGCAGAAGAGGCCCCAGATGTCTTTTTAGGAAGTACTTCCATGGACGTTTAGTTCTTACAGTTACAATGGAGAGGAAAATGAATTTCTTTGCCGTCAAATCCCTGACGAAGTATTTCGGAGGACTCGCCGCTATCAAGGATCTGGATCTGGAAATCGACGAAGGTGAAATTCGGGGCATCATCGGCCCGAATGGTTCTGGAAAGACAACGCTGTTCAATCTCATCAGCGGTTTTTACGCCCCGACAAGCGGGGAAATAAGGTTTCAAGACGAGCTCATATCGGGTCTTTCGACAAGCAAGATTGCCAAAAAACGGGTTATCAGGACGTTTCAGAGAAATGCTCTGTTTCAAGAGTTCTCTGTCTTTAAAAATATTCAACTGGCCCAGCATCTTCATGTTGACAAAAATTTTCTTCAGATACTCTTTGGAATAGACCAGTGGCACAGAAAAGACGAAGAGGAGAGTGTCCATCAAATCATCGACCTCCTGGGACTGAATCAATACAAGGACGAACTTTCGATTAACCTTCCACACGGGCATCAAAGATCCTTGGGTCTGGCCGTTGCTCTGGCTACGAAACCAAAACTGCTCATGATTGATGAGCCAACAGCAGGAATGAATCCAATTGAGACCAGACACATGACGGATCTGATCAATCGGGTGCGGGATGAATGGCAGGTCACGATCTTGTTGGTGGAACATGATATGAAAGTGGTTATGGGGCTTTGTGATAACGTCAGCGTGCTGAGCTTTGGCAAAAAACTGGCTGAAGGGGTGCCTGAGGCGGTTCAAAATAATCCTGAGGTGATTGAAGCTTACTTGGGCGGGGAAGAGGTTGTGGCTTTGTTGAGCGGGGAAGAAGGCTTCATCGGCGAACAGGCGAGGTGATGCACGATCCTCATTGCTGCAATGCTTCCTGCTTGCTTCTGCGCTGAAGGTTGGATTTGAACCATCAAGAATAAGGACACCGCCATGATGCTCCAACTGAAAGAGATTACAGTCTGTTATCAGAAAGTACAGGCGATTGGAAACATCACCATCGACGTTGAAGAAGGACAGATCGTCACACTTATCGGTTCCAACGGCGCAGGAAAATCTACAACTTTACGGGCCATTTCAGGACTGAATCACCCCTCTTCAGGGGAAATCTGGTTTGAAGGCACGAGGATCGACAAACATCCGCCTGAAAAAATCAACAAGATTGGTATCGCTCAAGTTCCTGAAAACAGAAGGGTGTTTCCTGAGATGACCGTCATGGAAAATTTGGAGATGGGCGCCTTCCTGCGAAAAGGGGCTCAGAACTTGAGCCGTGACTACGAGAATGTCTTTCATCATTTTCCGGTCTTGAAAGATCGAACGAAGCAACCAGCCGGGACCATGAGCGGTGGCGAGCAGCAGATGCTGGCCATGGGTCGGGCTCTGATGTCCAACCCGAAATTACTTATCCTGGATGAACCATCACTGGGATTGTCGCCACTTTTGTGCTTTGAAATAGCGAAAATCATCAGAAGCATCCATGCAGAGGGCAGGACCATTGTCCTGGTGGAGCAAAATGCCCGTCTCGCTTTGGCTTTGGCTGAGAAAGGCTATGTTTTTGAGACTGGCAGCATTGTCTTGGAAGGTGAAGCCAAGGACTTGAGAGAAAATGAGGAGGTCAAGAAAGCGTACCTGGGTGCTTGAAATGGAAGTATTTGTTTCAACAACATCTCGAATTCTATAAGGAGGTGAGAGGGAAATGAGTTCACAAGAAATGTTCGAGCGTTTGAAGAGTTGTGTCTTGGATATGGACACAGATGCAGCCGTTGCGGCGGCGAACGAGGCACTGGCCCAAGGACTTGATCCCCTTGAGTGCATAGAAAACGGACTTTCCGCGGCCATGAAGGAAATCAGCGACCGATTCGACCGGGCCGAGATCTATGTGCCGCAGATTGTCCTGTCGGCCGAAGCCTTCACAGCGGCGGTGGATGTCCTGGCGGCGCAAATCAAGGGTGGATATTCAGCCAAAGGCAAGGTCGTGGTCCATACGGTGGAGGGTGATATCCACGATATCGGCAAGGGTATTTTCACCATTCTCCTGCAGGCCAATGGATACGATGCCATCGATCTGGGGCGGGATGTGCCTGCGGATCAAGTGATCGATGCGGCCGTGGACAACGATGTGGATTGTATCACAGGATCGGCCCTGATGACGACGACCATGCCGGGACAGAGGGACATCATCGATGCCCTGAAGGAACGCGGTCTGCGGGACAGATTCAAGTGCGTCTTTGGCGGGGCCCCGACAACTCAGGACTGGGTGGACATGATCGGCGGGGATGGCTGGGGAGAAAACGCCGCCGCCGGAGTGGAACTCATTACGGAATTGATCAGTAAATAAAAGGAGGTGAATGATGGGCTTTACTCGCTTCAGAGACAAAGTGGGCGTGTTCGAGACCTATGATCGAGCACGCACCGGACCACGGATGGACGAAAAGGAATGGGATCAAAAGGTGACGTTCCAAACCGCCAACAAGTTGAAAAAGAAGTACAAACTGCAATTCGACCGGACCAAGATCATCCCCACTGATGAGGACATGCTTGATCGCCTGTTTCAGGCCGGTCTGGAGATGCTTGTAGAGATGGGTGTCTACTGCATGGATACAGGCAGGATCATCAAGTACACCGAAGAGGAGGTCCTGCTGGCCGTTGCCGGCGCCCCCAAAGAATTGACCCTTGGTGAGGGTCGTGATGCACGGCGGTTGGCGCCCAGAAGGTTCGACAGCCCAATACCACCCCTGTGCCAAGGTGGACCCACCGGAGCGCCTGTTTCCGAGGACTGCTTCATCGCCATGCATGAAGCTTTTGCCCGGGAGCCCCTGGTGGATACCATCGTTAACGGGGTCTTGGCCACCATCAACGGGAGAGAGCCCAAACCCGGATCTCCATGGGAAATAGCCGCTGTCAAAGGCGAGGTCTCCCAGATTCGGGCTGCAATGACCCGGGCCGGTCGGCCCGGCATGGCCATGTAGGGGAGCGAAACTTCTCTGACTGCCGCAGGAGTGATCGCCGCCGATTTCCCAGAGGGCATGAGACCGTGTGACAGCCACGAGGTGAGCCAGTTGAATGAACTCAAGATTGACATCAACGCGCTCGCTTTTACGGCCCATTACAAACTGGCAGGCAACATCATCATGAGCGAACAGATGCCGATTATCGGTGGCTGGGCCGGTGGGGTCGAGGAGACCTCAATCGTGAACGTGGCCACCCACCTCGCCGCATTCATCATGGTCGGCGCCGACTGGCATCTGGACGGTCCTATTCATGTGCGCTGGGGCAATACAACGGCCAGGGAGCCGTTGATGGTCGCCGGACATGCCTGCCGGGCCGTTGATAAGCATACACATCTGCTTTTAGGAAATCAGTACTACACTTCTGCCGGACCCTGCACTGAGATGTGCCTTTTGGAGGCAGCAGCCCAGGCCATCACGGATACGGCCAGCGGCATGGAAATAATGAGCGGCTGTGCCTCAGCCAAGGGTGTTGCCCGCGACAAGACGACAGCCATTGAAGCCCGTTTTATGGCTTATGCCGCCAGAGCAGTGGCCGGGGTTGAAACAGATAAAGTAAACTCCATGCTGGACAAACTGGTCAGCCTCTACGAGACCAAGTTCAGAGAGGCCCCCAAGGGCAAGACCTTTCAGGAGTGTTATGACGTGAAGTCATTGATGCCCACGAAAGAACACTTCGATGTTTTGGATCAGGCTATTAAGACCATGGAAGGCATCGGCTTTGAATTCAAACTCTAATATTTTGTCTGGGCCTTTGGACCAGATATCCAAAGGCTCAGACGGGATAACAATCAGGTATGGAAAGACTTGTGGAGAAGGCAGCAGCGGCTGTTTATGAAGGAGATACCGATAAGGCGGTTGTCGCAGCCAGAATGACCATCGAACATGGACTTGATCCAGTACAGTTCATCGACCGCGGGCTTGTCCCGGGTATGTTGGAGATCATTGACTTGTTTGCCCAGGAAAAAACGGCTCTTCCAACGGTCCTGATGGCCGTTACAGCCATGAATAATGCCTTGAAAATTCTTGATCCCTCTCTCACAGGGCAGAGCACAGAGACGGTCATTTTTGGAAAAAAAGGATATTTCTTTGCTAAACGAGTTCTTGATCGGATTGAACCTCTAACGCAGGCTCTTCATCTCATGCAGCCAACCCGGCATACCTGGCCCTCGTTATTATGGGAAGTTCCGGACGTCATCCGGAAATGTTTCGTAGAACCGGAAAAAACAGTTTTTTGAAAGTCCTGATCTAACTCTTGGGGTTAATACAAAAGGAGGTGGTCGAGTTTCATTATTTGGATATTTCATTGAATTTGCTGATGAGAATACTGGAAAGAAAGGAGGTGACGACGTGAGCAAAGAAGATTTGTTGAAAAAAAGCAAACAGGCTTTGTTGGATGGTGACGAAGACATGGCTGCAGCAGTGGCCAACCAGGTCCTTGCAGAAGGCATAAGCCCACTTGAAATCATCAATGAAGGCTTTTCTGCAGGGATGACGGAAGTCGGGGAAGGTTTTGCCAACGAAGAAATTCCACTTCCCGGGGTTCTGGTGGCAGCAGAGGCCATGACCAAGGCCATCGAGATCTTAGAGCCCCACATACCCAAGGACGAGGTTGTCGAACCCCTTGCCAGAGCCGTGATCGGAACGGTCGAAGGAGACATACACGATATCGGCAAGCGGATTCTGTGCACCATCCTTCGGGTCTATGGTTTCGAAGTGACGGATCTCGGCAGGGATGTGCCGATCAATGTCTTTGTGGAGAAGGCCAAGGAGTTAAACGCCGACATTGTCGGCTCCTCGGCTCTGATGACCACGACCATGATTGGTCAGAAACAGGTTGAGGAAGAACTGAAAAAGGCCGGGATACGAGACAAAGTCAAAACCATGATCGGCGGTGCGGCAGCAACTCAGGACTGGGCCGACAAGATCGGCGCGGACTGCTATGCAGAAGATGCAAATGATGCGGTGCCCAAGGCCAAAGAACTCATCAAGTAAAAGGAACATTCGATTCCTGAGTCTCTTGCTTGGCTGTATGCTGGCACAACCTGACTCATGAAGGAGGTGATGACAGATCAGGAACAAACATTACAAGACAAAACAGTCAATCTCAAAAGAAAAGGAGGTGTGAAAATGATTCGAGGACTTCAACCTGGCATAAGCACTCAGGAAGGTTGGGGTCTGAGCATGTTCACGGACGACCAGCTCAACGAAATCCATCTGGCGACCCTGGATGTTCTTCAGAATTACGGGGTCGGGGTTTATAGTGAAGAAGCCCTGAAAATATTCGATGGTGGTGGAGCGATTGTTGACTGGGAGAACAAACATGTGAAGATTCCGTCTTACCTGGTGGAGGATGCCATTTCTTCAGCCCCCAGCACTATTTTGATGGCAGGCAGAACCCCTGAATACGACGTGACCCTGCAAGGGGGCCGGGTGGGCTTTACCAGCTTCGGGGCCGGAGTAATGATGGTGGACCCGTATAACGGTGAACTTCGAGAATCCAACAAAAAGGACGTGGGCTGGACAGCCCTGGCCTGTGATGCCCTGGAACATGTTGATGTGTATTCCAGTGCTGTCGTGGCCAGGGATAAGGATTTGGCCACGGACCTCAATGAGGCCGAGGCTTTCTTGACCAACACCTGCAAGCATTGCCAGCACATCGATCTCTCGGGCGGTGAAGGGGCGAAAAAGTTCTTTGAAATGGCGGCCGAGATTGTGGGAGGCCCTGATAAGCTCAGGGAAAGACCGCTCGTTTCGGCCCTTATCTGTCCGACAAGTCCCTTGGAGCTCCACGCTGCCAATGCGGAGATCATCATCGAATGCGCCCGGGCCGGGATGCCTTGCAATGTATTGTCCATGGCCATGTCAGGGGGTTCCTCACCGGTTTCTGTGGCCGGTACTCTGGTCACGCACAATGCTGAGGTCTTGGCTGGTGTCGTCTTGAGTCAGCTGACGGCCAAAGGGGCCCCGCTGATTTACGGCAGTTCCACAACAACCTTTGACCTGACCTATGCCACGGCTCCAGTCGGCGCTCCGGAGCTGGGCATGCTCAGTGCGGGTGTGGCGGGACTGGCCCGTTACTACCGGTTGCCAAGTTATGTGGCGGGGAATTAGGCAGACAGCAAAGTGTCCGATGCTCAGGCCGGACACGAAAAAACCATCACTTCCCTGTTGCCTGCCTTGGCCGGGGCGAATCTGATCTATGGGATGGGCATGCTGGAACTGGGGGTGACCTTCAGTTTTGCCCAGCTCGTCATGGATAATGAGATTGCCGCCATGGTCAAGCGAGTGGTTCAAGGAGTCAATGTGTCAGATGACACCTTGGCGGTTGAACTGATCAAGAAGGTAGGCTCGGGTAAGGACTTTCTGGCCCAGAAACACACCAGACAGTATATGGGAACGGAGCAGTCAAAAGTGAAGTTGATTGACCGCAGGATGCGGGGTGCGTGGCAGAAACGCGGAGGCAAGGATCTGGCCGAGGTGGCCGGTGAGAGGGCCCGAGAGATTCTGGAAAAACACAAGGTCACTGAACTGCCGGCTGAAGTCCTGTCGAAATTGAGGTCGATTGTCGAGGAGGCCGAGGCCAAAGAACGGGAGGCAGCGGCTTGAGGCTGATGGTTTTTAGGCGGTGGAACGGTTCCTTGAATCAAAGCGCTGAGGAGGTGTTTTGAGTATTGGAGCTGTGAAGGGAGCGGTTTGCTGCGCTTGGTTCCGCTCCCCCACCGTCGGATGCACTGTTTTTGTTTCGGTTGATCAGAGTTGCGCTGACTTCTGGAAACGAACATTTTCCTGAGCATTCCCCAACAAAATGGAAGAACAAATCTTTATTCGGGGGGTATTATGGGTATTACACGAAGACAATTTTTGCAGGCGAGTGCCGCTGGGGCGGCCCTAGCCGGGATTGGGCTGCCGGGTGTCTCTTTTGGCAGTGGAAAAACAGAAACAGTCAAGATCGGTTTTCTGGCTCCGCTGACCGGTGAGGTGGCGGCCTGGGGTCTGCCCGGATTGTACGGCTGTGAGATCTGGGCGGAATGGATCAACGCTAAAGGCGGCATCAAGGTGGGTGACACCAATTACTTAGTCGAATTTGTCTCCTATGACAATGAATACCAGCCGGATAAGGCGCTTCGTGGTGCCAAGAAGCTGGTCATGGAAAACGATGTCAAGATGATCATGATGCTGGGGGGAAGCACCTGGCCGGCAGTGCAGCGTTTCGCCACAAAGAGTCGGATGCTGACCACCACCTTGCTGCCCAGTGATTTGAATCCGGATGCTCCCTACCATGTGGCTCCTTGCGAGGTGCACCCGATTTACAACGTCACCGGAGTAGAGTGGTTGTCGGAGAATTTTCCAAACTTGAAGACCGTGGCCATGTGTGCCCAGGACGATGCCCTGGGCAACCCTTCAATCGCCACCTATCGGGCCGCCTTCGAAGTGTCCGGGATGGAAGTCATCAAGGAGAACATTTTCGATATCTCCACGACGGACTTTGCCCCGGTGGTGACCTCACTACTGGCCAAAGACCCTGATATTCTCTGCTTAGACACCGCCTATGCCGATTTCGTCAATTTGATTTCGGTTCAGGCCTATCATAAGGGTTTCAAGGGTAAGATCATTTCCTGCACCTATGACAATTATCCCGAGATCATTGAAAAAACGAGCAAGGAATTCATGGAAGGCACGATCTTTCAGTTTCCGGACTTCGATGACCCGGCCCTCAATGAACCTCAGATCAACTTCAGAAATCCCAATAAGTTTTATGCCGAGTTCGTCAAGCGGCACCCAGGAACATGGTCGGCTGTGGCCTGGGAGTACGCATCTATCATGGACCTCTGGATGGCGGGTGCACAACAGGCAGGCAGCATCGAATCCATGGATGTCTTCAAGGCCATGAAAGCCGGTGGTAAAGCCCCTCACGCCTTTGGAAAGGCAAAATGGTGGGGTAAGGAACTCTGGGGGATCGACAATGCCCTGGTGGGCAACTGGCCGGTTGTGGTCATCAACGACGGGAAGGCCAAGATCATGGAATACAGAAGCATCCCGGATTGGTGGGCCAAGCACAAGGATGTCTACATCAAGCATCAGGAAAAAATGAACCTCATGTACTATCAGAAATAGCCTTGACAAGACAAGAGACCGGGAGGAGGAACTCCTGGTCTCTTTTTGAGGAGGATCTGGACCGTGGAAGTCTTTTTGCAGACCTGCGTCAACAGCTTAGTTGCCAGTAGTTTTTTTGCCCTGGTAGCCGTGGGCTTGGTGCTCATCTTCGGGGTTATGGGCGTCATCAACCTGGCCCATGGAGAATTATACATGGCTGGGGCTTACGGGGTTTGGTACCTGTATTCCGTATCCGGCTGGCCGTTTTTCCTGGCTGGAATAGCGGCCTGCCTCATCGTCACTCTTATCGGCTTGATCATGGAACTGGGACTGTTCCGCCCCATGCGTGACAATCCGCTTGGAGGTCTGATCAATTCCATCGGGGCCTTGTTTATACTCCAGGTTCTGGCCGTGGAAATCGGGGGGCTTGGTCTTATGAAGCATATCCCCCCATCGGTTCGGGGGACGATAGAGATCGTGAGCGGAGTGACCGTATCGGCCCAACGCCTCCTGGCCCTTGTGGTGTCAGCTGTCTTGCTTTTTCTGATCGGTTTTTTACTGACCAAGACCAAACTGGGCTGGGCCCTCAGGGCCGTAGCCCAGGATCGAGAGGCAGCAGAGCTTCAAGGAATCAATATCAACCAGATTTCCATCCTGGCCATGATCATCAGTGCCTTTTCAGCCGGAGCAGCCGGGGCCATGATGGCACCCCTGACCCGGGTGGAGCCCTATATGGGCCACGCTGTCATTATCACCGCCTTGATCGTGACTTTGGTGGGCGGGCTGGGCAGTCTGACAGGAGCGGTTATGGCCGCAGTGCTGTACGCCTTTTTCTACACGTTTATAAGTACCTATTTCTCCGGCAGTTTGGCCACAATCTTGGGCCTTGTGATTATGCTGCTGGTTTTAGTGGCCAAACCAACAGGAATTTTAGGAGCCAGGAAGACGGAATAATGTTTATGAATCGATTCTCATACATACTGGGGTTGTTGGGCCTCTTTGCATTTCTTTCGGCCCTACCTTTTTTCCTGCCATACCAATACCAGGATTTCATGATTTTTCTTTTGATCAATATTCTGGTCGTGGTCAGCTACAGGCTTATGACCCTGACCGGTGAGTTCTCGCTGATCCACGTCGTTCTGATGGGAGTGGGTGCCTATGCAAGCGGCCTGATCACCAAAGAACTGGGAATCTCGTTCTGGCTGAGCATGCCTTTAGCTGGGATGCTGACGGGTTTTTTGGCCTTTCTTCTCAGTTTTTCATTGTTTCGGATGAAGGGATTCTATTTCTTGATCGGTTCATTTGCAGCCGGTGAGGCTATTCGCTTGTGCTGGGTCTATTTTAAAGACCTTGGAGGCCCCAAGGGTATCAGCCTGATCCCATCCCCCCATATCACGCTGCCGATTCTGGGAAACATTGAGATCTGGGAGCCGATTCCCTATTATTTTCTAACCATTGTCATTGTGACCATCTCCTTGTGCATCCTGTACCGGATAGAAAATTCGCGAATCGGGCTGACCCTGCATTCGATTCATTGGAATGATGTCCTGGCTGAATCGATAGGTGTCAATACCTGGCGCTACAAGACAACAGCTTTTGTGCTGGCTTCTTTTTTCGTCGGGATAGCCGGGGTCCTGTTCGTTCACTATCTGGGATCGCTCAATCCGCACCAATTCGGCGTGGGGATTATGATTTACGTACTAATCTGGGTGATCGTCGGTGGCATACAGACCTTTCAGGGACCGATCATCGGAGTCGTTGTCCTGTCCTTGCTTAATACCTGGTTCCGGGGATTCGAGGAACTCCGACCCCTCATCTACGGAGTCATTTTAATCATGACCATCATGTTCCTGCCCAACGGACTGGAAAGCCTGCCCGCTAAGATATCCAGCCTTCTGCACCGTCCGTCCGAAGTTGAGGAAAAGGAAGGAACATGAGTCCCAGGTATTCGAAACGCGGGACATTGTTGATGAGATATTGCCTACATTGAGGAGCGAGGGATGACCTTACTGCAAGTTCAGGGATTGTTCAAACGATTTGGAGGATTGATTGCTGTTCATGATGTGAATTTTTCTGTAGATCAAGGAATGATACAGGGACTGATCGGACCGAACGGAGCAGGGAAAAGTGTATTGTTCAAGACGATCACTGGTTTTCATAGTCCCAATCAGGGAAAGATTTTGTTCCTCGGCGAGGAAATCACCGGTTTAGGGCCCAGCGCCATAGCTGAAAAACGATTGGTTCGAACATTTCAGGAAACGACATTGTTTCAAGAATTCACTGTATTTGAAAATGTCTTGATGGGTTGCCATATCAAAGCCAGATCGAATTTTTTTTCAGCCTTGTTTCGAACGGATAGAAAAAAACAAGAGGAAGCCGAGGCCAAAACCTTAGATATTATAGAATTTATGGGCTTAACCAAGAGAAAGGACCAGTTGGCCCTCAATCTGCCCTTGGGATCGCAACGGACACTGGCTGTAGCCGTAGCTCTGGCTGCAGAACCAGAGCTACTTCTCTTGGATGAGCCTTTTGCCGGGATGAATCCGGAGGAGACCTCTCACATGATGGATTTGGTCAAGAAAATTCAGAACAATGGGACGACCATTTTTCTTGTCGAACATGACATGAAGGCAGTCATGGGACTGTGCGAGAAAATTTTCGTGCTCAATTTCGGCAAGCTCCTGGCAAATGGATCGCCTGAGGAGATTCAGGCCAATGATCAGGTCATTGAAGCGTATCTCGGGGTAAAATGACATGCCACTACTAGAACTTCAGGACATTGTTGTCCATTATCAGATGGTTGCAGCGCTTCAGGGAATTTCCTTGCAGCTGAAAGACAGGCAAATGATCACAATCATCGGATCGAACGGGGCCGGCAAGAGCACGACATTGCGTGCTATTTCCGGTCTGGTTCGTCCCAGTCATGGGAAAATTGTCTATAAGGGCCAACCGATAACAGGCTTATCTCCTGACAGGGTTCTCAAGCTTGGCATCGCCCATGTCCCAGAGGGCAGACGGGTTTTCCCGGAGCTTACTGTAAGGGAGAATCTCTTACTCGGCGCTTTCACCCGATCAGAGAAAAAAGGCGTGCAACGGGATATGGAGAAAGTGTTTCATCATTTTCCAAGACTTGCCGAACGAACCAGCCAGGTGGCCCACACCATGAGTGGCGGTGAGCAGCAGATGCTGGCCATTGGGCGGGCTTTAATGTCAGATCCACAACTCCTCATGCTGGATGAGCCCTCTCTGGGTCTGGCCCCGCTTGTGGTCAAAGAAATAGCGGATATTCTTGTTGAGATAAACAAAAGAGGTGTGTCGATTATTCTTGTGGAACAAAATGCTGAATTGGCTCTTCAATTGGCTGAATATGGGTATGTGTTGGAAGTTGGGAAGATGGCGCTTGAGGGTGAAACGCATGGCCTAATGGATAATCAACATGTCCGGAAAGCCTATTTGGGTATCTGATGGCATTGGTCTTGCAATGTGTAGAATTCGTCCTGCTATGGTGTGAAGGGATAGGGCATGAGTGGACAAGATTCTCCGACGGCCAGCAGTGATTTGGATGCATTGTGGGTCTCTTACAATGAAGAGGCTCTGTCTGCTTTTTTCCAGGGCCGCCATGTGATGGCCATTGAACTCTGGGACAAGGCCCATGCCTTGACTAGAAACTTTG
This sequence comes from uncultured Desulfohalobiaceae bacterium, assembly GCA_964621385.1. Lineage (GTDB taxonomy): Bacteria > Desulfobacterota > Desulfovibrionia > Desulfovibrionales > Desulfothermaceae > JAABTT01. Next base: position 37,810 of record CAZUMF010000001.1, on the reverse strand, counting down.
AGCATGACGATCCCAGACTGGCCTGCAGTCTCAACAACCGTTCTGTAGGATTTCGTTTCATCGAAGAATTGAAAAAAGCTGAGCAAGGGTATCGCAGGGCAAAGCATCTCTGGAGTAAAGCGGTGGATTGGATTGCCGATATGGAGGTGCAACGGCGGGCCAGGAGTTCCTTGTTTCATCTCCGCCTGGAACAGAAGCACAGGGTACAGTATGATCATTTTGCAAGGTTGCAGTATCAAAAGATTTTAAGGGTGGGCTATGCAGGGACCATGGCCAACCTGGCCGAAGTTTGCCAGGTGAGTGGACGCAAGAACGAGGCGAGTGGACTGTATGAGGAATCTCGGCAAAATCGTTTGCAGGCCCTAAGCGATGATGATTCGGACCGCAACCCCTTTCAGAGAGATATTTCGAGTCATATTTTTAAGAAGCCTCTCAGCGATAGCCAGAGAGCGAAGGACAGGAATGATTCTCGAGTTGCCAAGCCATTCAGTCTTCTGGCCCGGCAAAAAGGCTGGGTGATTGATCTTCCACCACGATTTACCGATGTTGGAAGACTCATGTCCGCTATCCTGTTGACCTGTCTTGTTGATGGTCATACGTGTGTCGGATGTTTTCCGGGTTGAATCTTTGGAGGAATAAGGCGATTCATTGATATGTGATGTGTTCAGGTGCTCGATAGGAGCGAAAAAGGGAACCCTGTGCGACTCAGGGACCGGCCCGCGGCTGTAATCGGTGACGAAAACCGCAAAGAACCACTGTTGGAAAACATCCGATGGGAAGGGGCGGTGAGCCTGGTTGATATTTCTCTGAAGAATCTTTTCAACCGGGCAAGTAGGGCGATCCGTAAGTCAGAAGACCTGCCTGAACATGGATGATGGTTTCCCGAGGTTGGAAACTCATTTGATCATGGTGGATAAAAAAGGGAAATCCCCGGATCGAATAAGCGCTATTCGATCCGGTTTTTTTTTGGGGGTGATAGGAAAAGGGAAGATCAAATATTGTCGTAACTGCGGTCAATGTTTAATTCAGGACGAGGTGATTATGAACATGAAAAAGGGCACCCTTTACGGCATAGGGGTGGGGCCGGGTGATCCTGAGCTGATCACCTTGAAGGCCGTCAAGGCGTTAGAGATCGTTCACGTCATTTTCGCGGCTTCTTCGAGTAAAAATCAGCACAGCCTGGCGGTGACCATTGCCAAACCATACATTGATGGAGACACTGAAGTCAGACTCCTTGATTTTCCCATGACCAAAGACAAGCGAGTGACGTACCCAGCCTGGCGGGAAAATGCCAGGGCCTTGAAGCGCGAAATGGACCAAGGCCTGGATGTCGCCTTCTTGACCTTAGGGGACCCAATGACGTATTCTACCTATGGGTATATATTGAAGCAGTTGCAGGACTTGGATCCATTAGCCAGGATCAGAACCATTCCGGGAATTTGTACTCCACAGGCGGTGGCGGCACGTTTGAATACGGTTCTGGTTGAGGACGAGGAGTCCCTCGTCATCACCTCCGGGGCTCTTGGTGGAGAGAGATTGCGAAATATTTCGCAGTGTGTCGAGAATGTGGTGTTGTTCAAAGCCTATCGGAACACCAAAGATATCAATGATGCCATGGAGGAAACCGGATTTTTGGAATACAGCATGGCCATATCCAGGTGCGGTCGAGACAAGGAGCAAATTATCACCAATGTTCGTGATCTGGAGATGATGCCTCCGGACTATTGGACCCTGGTGATTGCCAAGAAGAATGGAAATGGGCATTCCCCAATCTAACGTTTTCATGTCCGGTTCGTAGGATCAGAGAAGTTTGACTTTGTTGTTTTATTCCCACTGGAGGCATAACGCCGCATGATTCCGGAAATACCTGAGGCGCTCCTCCTGCATCAGAAGATCATTGTGGTATTCTTGTGCTTGTCTGGGCTCTTGTTTTCAGAATGGATCCGAAGGCCATAACGGGAGTGATGTCCACCCTGAGGACATGATGACTTGTCTCGACCCTGGCAAACAGAGAGACGCGATAGATCCAGTCGGGCAGTATAATGTTTAGATGCACCCGGAACAGATTATGGAATTGAGCCCAAAACAGAGAGTTTTTCAAGCGTTGTTGGGAAAACAGAGAAAGACTCCCCCGGTTACCTCCCTGACTGGCTGCTGCGGGGCTGTGAATGTCGAGATGCAGCGTGAGACAGGGTTAACCTGGCCGGATGCTCTCAGGGATACTCGGCAGATGGCCAAGCTAGCCATCGCGGCCTACGAAATCGGAGGGATTGAGAACGTCAAGATTCCCTTTGACAACGTGATCGAGGCCGAGGCCCTGGGATGCCCTGTCCATTATCAGGAAAAGATGCATTTCTATCCGGTAGTCATCGAGCATCCTTATAAAGACCCAGGGGAAATGAAAGAACCGGAAGGCTTTTTGAAGATGGGCCGTGTTCCTGTTGTACTCGAAGCGATTAGAAGGGCGAGAGATGAGGTGGGTGACTATCTGCCAATTTCGAGCCACGTCGTCGGGCCTTTCACCCTGGCTGGCGAATTGATCGGTCTTGAGTCCCTGTCCATGATGACCTTGAAGGATCCCGCAGCCTTCAAGAAACTCATCGACTTTGCAACTTCTATTATCATTCAATTCGCAAAAGCGCAATATAGAAGCGGCTCAGACATCGTGACGGTCGCTGATGGTGCCTTAACACCTGTGTTGACAACGAAAGAATCTTTGAATGAGATTATAAAACCGGCTCTTATAACAATATCAGAGAGCCTTGGTGGTCTGCGCATGTTGTATATCGGGGGAAAAGTTGAGTCGATGGTTCCGTTTTTAGTAAGTTGCGGCTATGATGCCATCAGCGTTGACGAATCGGTCAATATCCGCAGGATAAAGCCCATCGTCGGTGATGTCAAAATATTGGGAACCATCAGTTCCAAAAGAACACTCGTCTCGGGATCTCTGGAAGAAGTCAAGGCAGAAGTTAAAAAATCGATCGAAGATGGCGCTGATTTCATCGAGCCAAGCTGCGGTGTTCCACCGGAGACTCCCACGGTCAACATTCGAGCCATGGTCGAGGCGGTTCGAGAATACGATCATGAAAGAAGCCGTTCGGCTTGAAGTCATTAATTTCGCCTATGCAGAGGATAAGATCCTCAAGGAGATCTCTTTTTCAGCAGGGTGATCCTGGTTCCGGGAAGGTACCTCCTCCAGTCCTGACATTGGTTCCTCAAGCAGGGCTGCTATATCTATATGGCTCATGTTCTGTTTTAGGTCATGATCACCTCCAAGGACGTGGGCTGTGTTTTTTTCCTCTCTTTGATCCAGTATTCATAGTCCTCTCTGCTGGCAGGGACCAGATCCATCTGAGACAGAATTTTCGTCACTTCACGCACCGAGCGTCGGCCTTCTTCCACATCCAGAGAAGTTTGGGCGACACCGGCTAACGTATTGCTGGGAGGAATGATCGAAGTGACCACGTTCGCTCCTGCTTCCAAGCGCATCTTGAGTCCTTCCAATCCGTCTACATCTAAGGAAGCTGGGATCAGTTGATCCGGCATAGCCAGACGCATCGCGGCTATACACAAGATTTCATTGATTCTGGGTAAGGTATGTGTTCTGGCCAAGGGAGTTTCAGGTTGGGGCACAAAGCTCATGACTCGAACCTGATCCAAAAGGCTGCGTTTCATGGTCATGATTGAATCTGCTCGATCAGCAACACTCTCCCCGATTCCTATCAGTATCCCGTCTTCGACGAGCATGCCGGCCTGCTGAGCTGTGATTCTTTTCTTGTTCCGGATCTCATAGTCCTGATTGATCCGCAGCTTCTGAAAAAGTGTCGGGTTGTGCGTCTCCTGATACAATGCATACCAGTCAACCTCAAGCTTCGTAAACTCCTTGAACAGATCGTCGGGCACGACACCCGGGGAAACCATGATGGGAATGCCTGTTTTCTGTTTTATCCGGGCTATAATCTGGAGAAGCCTTTGAAAACCCGATTCATGAAGCAGGGGATCTTCACCCATGGTCAGGTCAACCAGATGAACCCCGGAATCAACCAGATAACAGGCTGTACGCACCACTTCGTCCAGGTTTTTCCGATACCGCGGACTGCGGGTATTGGATTGCCGATAAAAGCAAAAAGCACATTGATTGCGGCAATATGTTGAAAAATAGATGAACCCGTATAAAAAAACACTGTTCCCAAAGTTCTGCCGGCAAACGTCACGGGCGGTCGATATCACTCGTTGGATGGCTTCGGGGTCTCTCAGCGACAACAGATACGTCGTCTCCTTACGGGAAATTCTTGAACCTTTTGTTGCCTTTTCAAGAATGGTAGAAAGATATGTTGAGGTTGTGTGCATCGTTCCCCCTGCGATTCGAACTATCGTGTGATACGTTAATTTAGTGACTTGAGGATGGCTCCGCCGATTGTGGTTTCATCTTCAACAAAGGAGAGTTCACCCTGACCTTTCAAGGCTAATGGTCTGATTTTATCCATGTTGGCCGGTGGAAAACCGATCACACTGAGCTTGTCAAAGCGACCAGCGACTGAGAGAGGGTTCTTTCCTCGGTTCCAAGCCCCATCCGTGAGGATAAGACCACGTTTTCGTTCAAATTTTCTGATATGGGCCAGGCCTTTTTCCAGAGCCTGGTGAATGTCCGTATCTCCTTGTAGCGTCAAGGCAAACAATCGTTCAAGAATGGTCTCGGGTCCGTCTGTGGAATCGATCCCCTTGATAACGGAGACATCATTGCTGAAGGCAAGGATCGCATAATTTCTTCTGAAATGTCTGGCAATTGAGGCTGCGGTAATAGCGGCAAGGATGATTTTCATACCTCTCATTGAATAGCTGCGGTCAAATATCATGACAAAAGCTTCACGTTCCTTATACCTGGTAAGTGACATTAAACAGTCAGCAATACCCATTTCCGGTTCCTCAGTATATCGTTCCAGACTCCTGTCCAATTCCAATTCGGCTCCATCTGCACAACCCTTGACCAGTTTCAGTTTGCCGGAACGGTATCCAGTATCAGCAATCTGCTTTGCAATTTTGATGATGAGCCGACTGGCAAGTTTGACAGCAAGATTCCGGACATTCTGTTTCAGCATGCCATACACATTTGCGAACATCTCAAGAGCATCTTGCTGCTCAAAAAAATCCGGGAGCTTTTCAGGATGAGCATTCAGGTAGGAGGCCATACGGTAGAAGTAAGAGTACTGGGTGTCCTGTTTGGGATCAAGAAATTGTTCTCCTACATGGCTGCTTTTTTTTTTGCCTGTCCTGTTTCAGAAGGGAGGTCATCATCGGTGTCCGTTTGGAGTGATTCAGGGGGAAGTGGTTCATTGCTTTTGATCAAATCAGTAAATTGAAGCTTGAGACTTTCGAGGATTTCCTCAACGATCTCGTCTGTATTTTTTTCGGTCATTTCACTCAGCCAAATCTTATTGGATAAAGCCATACGGGCCGCCAGGAGAAGGTTGTGCTCGATCCGGTTGTCCATTTGCAGGAGGCCGGTCAGGAGATCAACCATGTCAATGGCTCCCCGAACTGATGCGCCGACCTTAAGATCAGAATGCTCTCTTGTCCTGCGGACCATGTCAACGGCCAAACCAGTGATATCAGGATGCAGCACCCCGGTTCGGCGTTTAACAATCTCCTGTTCCTCCTCCTTGTTCTGGTATTCCATTTTGATTAAGCAAACTCGGTCCATGAAGGCTTTGCTGACCCTGACGGTTCCAACGTCATCATAGGGGTTTTGAGCTGCAATAACGGTGAATGAAGGAACCGCTGTGATGCTTCCATATCTGGGGATGGAAATTTCTCCTTCTTCCATGGGTGAAATGAGCACGTTGGAAACATCAGCCGGCATACGGTTGAACTCTTCAATGTAAAGGATTCCCCCTTCCAGCATGGCTTTGGTCAGGGGGCCCTGTTCAAAGTGTTCCATTTGGTAGCTGTCTTTCAAGACCCCTGATGGGTTGAAATGACCAACAACTTTGGCGGGTGTCAGATCGATATTCCCCTCTACGATATAGAAAGGCATGCCTGTTTCCTTGGCGATTGCCCGGAGTAAAGTAGATTTGGATGTGCCTGGAGGCCCTTCAAGCAGGATGTGTTTTCCAGCGTGCAGAGCAGTCAGTATCAATTGAATTTCAGTTTTTCTGCCAACAACCTCCTGAGACACGTTGCTGTGTATCGTGTTCATATCTGATGAAAAAGCTGAATGCCGAGCCATGTATGGGTCTCCTTTCAGGAACTTCCCACTTCAGAGGGGAGATGATAAGGTTCTGCTGAAACAATAAACAGGGATCATATCTGAGTGAATTGCTGATATCAGTTGTGGGGTAAATGATCTGAGAGATTGATCATATGAGAACAAGACCTATGAAATTGACCGTTTTCCGAGGGGGCCATTCCACAGGCACGCCAACTTCCCGTGCCATCCTGGTAATGTCAATGCCAAATCCTTCTGGGCTGGGACGGGCCTTGAAAGGATGCCGGCACGGTTCACCGGCAGCGGTGCAATCGCTGCATAATTTGCAGCCGCCAACTGTCAAACCCAAGGCCATGTATTCTCCGTGCACAAAGGCAGTATTCTCCAACTCAGACACTGCTTCTGCCAGTTTCAATTCTGCCCGGTAGTCGTGGCGGTAGAGGGCAATATTATCTATATCTTCCTGAAAGACAACCAGAAAACATTGCGTGTAATCTTTCAGTATTTTTCTGAATTCTTCCACACTCGGGATATGTGGAGGACAGACTTTGCAGACCCCGTAGTACTCGCAAAGCGGCACTTGACATTTGAGCCGGATACTCTCAGAAGGCTTTATTTGCTGCACATCATAGGAAAAAAGCTTTACATTGTGTTTGCTGGCCATCTCTTTGAGAGCGTGTGTCAATTCTTTTTCGGAGCTATCGTTTCTCATAGGGTAGGGTTCATCGTCATGAAGTGTGGTTGCGCCTCTTTATAAGTTCAAGGAGTAGATCTTGTCCGTTCAGGGAGTGATGCAATGTGTCAACGGCTCGCTCTCTATTTTTTCTGAAAGATTTGCTTAAGATGAGCCTGCACAAAGGCTCAGAGAAACCGAGGTAGAAGAATGTGCTCTCGCTCCCAGGCGTTTTATTCAATACCAGCAGTTGGCCCAAACCAACAGGTCATACATCTCCGTTGAAGCCTGCGGTGAAGACTCATGCAAAAGCGCTGTCGGTGCCAACTGCTGGTATGTCACTTGGGTTGTCTTGTTTTGTTTACAGTTTCATTTTTTCCTTGAGACGCGTTACCCCTGCAATCTCGATATCGAGCAACTCGGCGATGCGAGCCTTGGCCTCGATTCCCTTGGCACAACCTGGGACTGAAGTAATGATTCCGATGTCTCGCTCCTCGCGGACCTCTCTCATTACGTGGACGTCTGACAGGTCAAATGGGGACAACTGAAGCTTTTCGGCAACGTAGGCTTTTGCATCATTGATCCGCATCTTGCGGGTCATCTGCATGCGGGCCACCAGGTCTCCGGCGGTCCTGATTCCACCCATTCCCGCTGCCACTGCATGAGCTATAGACATCCCCATGGGGTCTCCCACACCTACCTACAACCCGTCTACGCCGGCTATTTCCACCATCGCCTTGGAGGCCCTGCTCACAGAGTCAATGGGAGGGGTCTCAAATACAGGTGAACCGCCGACCCCCATACCCATATTCACATGGATGGGGATATTGGATGTTTCCACAGTTTTTTTGATGAATGTGACCGCCCTGGCCAGATTCCAAGGCATGGATCTGCTCGGTTTCGTATTCACCACTGGCCCAAAAATATCCGCACCTGATTTCTCAACCAATTCTACCTGTTGATGGCAATACAGTCCATGGAGCTTTTTCCCGTCATATTCGAGGCCTCCATGCATCCCCAGGACAAATTCGCCCGCCATACCAACCTCAATGCACATTTTCGTATGCTTTTTGAGATGTTCAACAGCGTGCAGGGTGGCTTTAAAGTCTGTGTCGCCGGCAGCCCCTGTCGTGTCGATGTTGATCCCATCGCAACCGACTTCTGCAAGTTTTTCGCTGACAAAGATCATGTCTCGTGTTGCGTGTTCCACTGCTCCTTCTTGAGCTGCGTAAGCCTCCTTGATTTTGCCTGCTGGCAGCAAATCCGAAGGATTTCCGAAAGGTCCGTCGGGCTCATAGTACGTCCCGAGATTGGGCATGGCTCCGTAAAAGAGCGGCAGAACCGTAGACAACAAAGCGTTTTCCAACTCCTGTTGTTCCATGGCAATGACCGGTTTGACAGGCTTGAAGCTGTAGTCGATATGCCCCAACTCCATGGTATCGGCGCACAGTGCCCTTTCGTGCACCTGGATGCCTTGAACACGGCTCAAGGGGATTCCAACGCCACTGTTTCCCTGGTCGCCCATCACTCGCAAGGTGCCGATATCATGAGTCAGCGGCACTTCTTTGCCCGGTTCCACGCTGACAAACTTGGCCGGATCGCAAAAGATATCTCGAAGTTTTTCCAGTTCTTCTTTAGAAAGAGGGGGGATTTTCCCCCTGTCTGCAGCGTCTGCAGTCCCTTCCTCCAAGTCTCTCATGATTTCGCCGGCGCTCATCTCAATGAATGCCCCGTCACCCCGTCTGGTCAGGTGTTTGGCCATAGTTTCACCTCCTGTTAGTCAAAAATTTCATTCAGCTTCATCACTGTATCACTTGCGTTCTCAGCCCAAAAATCAGCTCCGATCTTTTCGGCCCAGTGATCCGTGGTGGCCGCTCCACCGACCATGGTTTTGATGTTTTCTCGAATCCCAGCCTCCTTCAATGATTTTTCCAGGATTTTTTGTCCGGCCTGAGTGGTCGTCATCAAGGCCGAGGAACCAACCACATCGGCCTTGACTTCTTTGGCTTTTTCCACAAACTCCTCGATGGGGACGTCCCGTCCCAGATCAAAAATCTCATACCCATAGACTTTTAACATGGTTGATACAATGCCTTTGCCGATATCGTGCACGTCCCCTTCCACAGTGCCCAAAACGACCTTTGCCTTTTTTTTCCCTTTTTCTTCAGCAGGCATACCCTTTTCAAGAATTTTTACCGCAGCTGTCATAGCCTCGGAGGCAATAATGACATGAGGAAGCACGACTTCTCCCCGGTCAAAGAGATCTCCCAGCTTCATGATCCCGGCGGAAAGACCGTTCTCGATCATTTCCGTTGGATCAAGTCCCTCCTCCAAATACGCTTCTGCTAATTTCACGGCCTCTTCCTCATCAGCTTCTAGAATCGCTTTTGAGGCCTTCTCCAAATACTCGTTCTTGTCCATTGTTTCACCTCCTTGATAAGGTATTCATTTTTTTGAGAATGTATCCATAAAGGGACAGCTTTTGATCATTGTACTCTTACTTGAGTATTCTCAAAAAATATCAATGGAGTCAAGGGAGAAAAAAAAAATAGTCCCCTTACACTCGTAAAATCGTATTTCAGACGACGAAAGCATCGTGAGTTGAAATATGACTGGGGATTTCAGATGCAGTCACGAAGGGATCTTACGTTCGGTATCAACCTTCGAGCGAAGAATCCGGCGGCGGACACTGAACATGAGAACACTCGCAGTCAGCATCAGGTGTCAGCCCTGCCTCTGGCAGGCCTGACATATAATTGTTTATATATATCGTCATATACGGCTAAGCTGTTGATCTATTGGGTTGAAGTCCACAACTGCCAGTTTGATCAAAAAGAAACTCCAGTTTGAGTCATTTAACATGAAGTTTCATACGAGGGATTCACAATAGATCTCGCTGAGCTGCTGAGAGGATGGTGTGGAGTTCTCTTTGCTGTTCCGCTTCCAGAGGCTCCACCTCATGGTCCTTACGGATGGCCTCGATTGTTTCCTGGGCGCGTTGATAGATGGTTTTTTCATCTGTCCCCTGTTCCACAAAGGGTCGCCAGTCAAACAGATTCGGCCTGAAACGAATCTCTTTGCGTAAATGGGTCAGGGTATGTATGTCTTCCAGAAACTTCCCGCTGTGTCCAACTCGATTGATGACATCTACAGCCAAGGTGTCAGTACTGATTTCAAATCCTTCGAGAAAACGTTTCACAAAGGCGATCATTTCATTATCTATGGCCAGGAGCTGGGGACTGATCATCATGCCATTGCCCACACCACCCACGCCGCCTATCTCGCTCACCCCTGCCAATGCGGTTAAGAACAGGCTCGTGCCGCGTTCGAACATGATCTGCTGGGGTTGGCAGTTGGAGCCGATCAAGGCTGAAGCAACCGCAGGAAGCTGATAATAGCGGGCCATCTGGTACAAGCCATTGAGAATCAGCAGGACTTCAGGGTTGAACAACTGCATGGATCCTTTGCGCATCTCCATGGTCTCCATAATCACGTAGTACCAGGTTGGAATGCCGGGACAGAGGGTTTGCAGGATAGTCAGACTTCCCAAGGCTTCGGCATTGGTCTGGACCATGGTCCCAGCCAGGGTGTAGGGCGAATTGGCCCCGACCATGGGTACGAGCGGAACGCGCACCGGGAGGTTGTAGCGACCATAGAGCAGGAGCCTCTCGATTTCGTCTCTGGGAAAGCGGAGGGGCTCGATGAGACAGACGATGCCGCTGCAGATAGGCCTTTGCTGCAGTTCGAACTTGCCGCCGCTGACCACTTCCATCATTTCCAGCTGATATTTGAGATTCGCGGATCCTGTGGTCAAGGCCCAGATGTGTTTTCTTCCATATTCCAATAAAACCTTTAAGGTCTCAATGTCATAGGTTTGTTGTGGAATATCCTGAGGAGATAGCCCGCCGCAGATATTCAGATTGGGCAGGGCATCGACCATGCGGGCCAGATCAGCACAGTCATGGATCGTGAGTTGGCGGGATTGATGACTTGAAAAATCGAAACAATTCAAAGGCCCTCCCACGCTCCGGGCAACAGGCGCATGGGACTGGTCGCTGCTGACCAACATGTCGTATTCCGCACTTCGCCCGGCGCAAATGAAATTTTTCGGGGCCTTGGCTAGGGCTGATTCGACCAGATCCGCAGGAATGAAGACCCGATTGCCCCTGGCTTCGATCGCAGCGCCCGCATCAGCCAGAATCTGTCTGGCGCCCGTATGGTCCACTGCCAGTCCAGTTTGTTGCAGGACCTGAAGGGACGCATCATGGATTTGCTGCACATCCTCAAGGGAGAGCATGTCGTAATGATTCGGCTGCATGATTCTTCCTTTGAAATAACGCGGGTTACAGCGAGCCTGGGTTGAGATTGTTGCGGAAACGGTTCACGCAATTGATGTCGATATCTAAAAGGGCTGCGATGTTGAACTTGGCCTCCATGCACTTGGGAGAACCGGCGTAGGGATGGAGAACCCCGAGTTTGAGTTCGTCCCTGGCCTCTTGCATGAGGATCGGGTCGGTCAGATCAGAGACCGAGCACTTCAGTTTTCCGGCCACATGCGCTTTGGCTTCCTTGATTTTCATGCCCCGGGTCATCTGCATGCGGGCAACCAGATCTCCGGCTGTCCTCATTCCGCCCATTCCCGAAGCAACGGCATGTGTGATGGCCATACCCATGGGATCGCCGACCCCTACCTACAACCCATCCAGCCGGCAGATCTCCACCATCGCCTTGGAAGCTCTGGAGGCCACATCAAGCGGCGGATGATCGGTGAGGGGCATGCCGCCGACCCCCATGCCCATATTCGGATGAACAGGGATCGTGGCCACTTCGCAGCAGGCCTTCATGTAGGTCGTTGTCCTGGCCAGATTCCAGGGAACCGACCGGCTGGGCTTAGTGTTGGCGACCGGGCCGAAGATGGTCGCCCCGGCCGCTTCGGCCATTTTAACCTGCTGGTGGGGATACATCAGGGCCAGACGCTCCCCTTTATAGGTCAACCCACCGTGCATGCCAAGGACAAACTCCCCGGACATGCCCAGTTCAATGCAGACCGTGGGATATTTGGCCCTGAGTTGTTCAGTGGCCAGAAGAGCGGCCTGAAAATCCGCGTCACCAGCAGCACCGGTCGTGTCGAGATTGATCCCGTCAGCCCCGGATTCAATCATGCGTCTGCCAATATAGACGATATCCTTGACCGCATTCTCCACCGCAGCCTCGGATGCTTCCCGGGCTTCCTTGATTTTGCCCAGAGGCAGGAGTTCAGCCGGATTGGGGAAGGGTCCGTCCGGTTGGCTGTAAAGGCCTAAGTTGGGCATGGCTCCGTAAAAAACCGGGGCCGTGGTCACGGAAAAGACCTGTTCCAGCAGTGGCTGTTCAAAGGTGACAATCGGCTTGACCGGCTTATAGCTGTAATCGACATGCGCCAATTCCAGAGTGTCCGCCCCCAGAAGTTTTTCATAGATCTGCAGGGCCTGAACCCGGTCCACATTGACCTGGGCCCGTTTCATCTTCAAAGGGGCCCCGTCATAGCTCAGGATGATTTCCTTTCCAGGCTCGACGCCGATAAAACGGTGGGCTGAGGTGAAAATATCCTCGAGATGGCGCAGCTCATCTTCTGCCAGCGTGGCGATGGACCCCCTGTCCGCAGCCTCGGCAGTGCCTTCCTCCAAATCCTGACGGAGTTCCTTTGAGCTGAGCTCAAGCGGAAAACCGTCACCAAAACGGGTTCGGATCTTTCCCATGCTATCCTCCTAAGACCTGGATTTTGATACCTGAATGCTGTTTTGTGCTGAAACTTAGTACACGCAGTCGTAAATACTATGACATTGCAATGCCAAGAGCATGTTCGCTATTGGAATCGGAAGCGACGCTGAAAAATCCGATATTCGGATTTCGGATTTACAAAGTCAGAACCCACCTCCTTCGTTCGATTGGACTGATAGAGAATACGCCACCGAACTTACGAATCAGAGCACTTAGAGTCTACAAGATAGGGCTTGATCTCAATCAGATCAACGATCACTGCCCAACCCCCAGTTCTTTTTCAGCCTCCTCGACAATCAGGCGTATTTCAGCCAAAGCGCTGTCTGCAATGGGCTCGGGTCGGTGATGTTCCAGGATGTATCTGGCCTGCTCCATGGAGCGCTGGAAAATATCCATGCCCCCATTGGTTTCCCAGTATTCCCGGGTTCTGCGATCGATCAACTGGGACTGGGACTGGGACCTCATGTGGCGGTACGTGTGTTCATGGCTGAGGTAGTCCTTGCCAATGCCGATCTCCCGCATGACCTCTACGGCCAGGGTCTCGTCACTCACCGGGACCCCCTGGACCGCATGTTTGATCATTCTGGCGAATTCATTGTCCATGACCAGTTGGCCGTAATCGATGGTCATGCCCATTTCGATCATTCCCAGGCCGTAAATCAGGTTGGCACCTGCCAACGCCGGTAACAGGCCAGTGATGGTTTTTTCATGACCGGACTGGGCATCGCAAACCTTGCTGTCGCCCTACCCGCCCGCGACCCAGCTGGGCAAAAGATAGTAGCGGGCCAGCTGGGCCACGCCGGCGTTGATGACCCCGCATTCCGGGCAGCCGACCATGGCCGCGGCAAAACGCAGATCCATGGCTGTGGTCGAACTGCCGTAAACGACTTTGGCCCCTTTGCGGGTGGCTTGGCTGAGGACGATGCCGCCCAGGATTTCGGCGTTGTGGTCCACCAGGGTCCCGGCCAGGGTCACGGGTGAGGAACCACCGGCCATGGCCATGGACAGGATGTTGACCGCCATCCCGGAACGGGCCGCCTCCATGATGATCTCGCAGGTGTCCTTTTCCAGTTTCAGGGGGCTGACCGGGCAGGTGATAAAGCTGACCAGGGGCCGCTCTTGCAGTTTGTCCTTCCCCCCAGCAGCTGCCGCGGCCATGTCCACGATCTTGTGCAGCAGGTAGCCGTTGCCAGGCCCCATAAACCCGTGTTTGGAGGTATTGGGCATCCAGGCTTCGGCATTGTGCAACTGAACGGATGCAGCCGGGGTGTCTTCAGCGCCCACGGCCCGTTCATAGACATCGATTTCAGACAGGTAATCCGCCAGCAGGGCGGAAGAAGCCACGTCTGCCTTGGTGGTTTTGCGGTGTTCGCCGCTATAGGGATCATTGATGAAGACCCCTTCCCCGAAATTGGTGAAACCGACCCGGCCGCCCTCCATGACAAAGTCGTTTTCAGGATTGCGCCCGGCCAGAACCAGCTTTGAAGGGGCCGACCTGATGGCCTCTTCCACCACGTAAGGGGGAATTTTGGCCACCTTCCTGGTTTTGTCGATCACAGCCCCGGCTCCATGCAGGATCTCCAGAGCTTGGTCATCCGCAAAATACAACCCTGTCTTTTCAAGGATTTCCAGGGTGGCGAAGTGGATGTCTTCAAGGTCGTCAGCACTGAAAACCTCAAAGCGCAGCCCCCTGTTGGGTCGTTTCCCGGCGTGCAGATTGCGTCGCATACACTTCCTCCTGTTTTCATTTACAGTTGTCAAACATGGCGTTGAACTCAACAGTCCCCCCTTAATTTGGCCATGGCAGAAAGGGCTTCAGTCGGCTGCCCACCTCGGCCATGGGGGTCGGGTTTTCAGCGGCCGCCTGGGCATCAGCCGGGGCGGGCCAGGTCAGTGTCTGACATTGTTCACCCCGATGCCCCCGGCAAGAACAATGAGTTCCCAACCGTCGACATCGGTCATCACCGCGCCTTCGGCTTTCTTGATGTAGCCGGGAGTCACACAATAGGCCCCTGGGGAATGCTTCTGGCCCGTCGTTCCAGCAAAGCGGTGTAGGCAGTCATCTGAGCCTCCTTGTACAATTGAAAGATGAGCTATGTTTTGGATACAGTGAAAAAATCGTTTCAGGCTGTCCGGAGGGTGTCTTGTTTAGTCCGGGCTGCGGTTTTTCCGGCGATTCGCCCGAACACCAGGCAGTCGGTGATGGCGCAGCTGCCCAGGCGGCAGGCCCCGTGGATCCCCCCGGTGATTTCCCCGGCGGCGAACAGTCCTGGGATGACCCGTTGCTTGGTGTCCAGGACCTGGGCCAGGGTGTCGATCTGCACCCCACCCATGGTGTGGTGCACCTTGGGCCAGATCCGCATGGCAAAATATGGCGGGTGCTCCAGGGGAGCACTCCTGGGGTGAATGGTCTTGCCCAGGGGGTCTGGCGTCCCCTGGGAGACTGCGCTGTTGTAGGCCTGGATGCTTTCCTTCAGCTGGGATTCCGGGATATCAAAGGCCGCCGCCAGTGCGGGCAGGTCTGTAAACTCCCGGACCACCCCTTTGTCCAGGCATTTGTCGAGGCTGAAGCCGGATTGTCTGACTCCCATGCTGTCCGCGATGCAGACACAGGGCCGGCCGATCTGGAAAAGGGCCTCTGTTCGAGTCTTGCGATCCGCTGTTTCGCTCATGAAACGCCGGCCAGTGGCCGGGTTCACGGTGATTCCATAGAGCATGGCAATGTAGGAGGCGAAGCCCGGACCTAGCCCGTAACCTTTTTCATCAGGGCAGCCCCAGGGGCCGAGCTGGATCCAGGAAAGATGGACCGGCATGGCCCCGACGGCCATGGCCTGACGCAGGACCTCGCCGGTGGTGGAGGGCTTGTTGGTGCTGTCCACGGCTTCGTTCAGATCCGGAACCTGGGTCCGGCGGAGAGGGAGGTCGTTGCCAAAGCCGCCGGCGGCCAGCATCACGCCCAGCCTGGCCTTGATGTTTTTGGGGACCCCGCTGTTGCGGTCCGGATAGGTGTAGCCCTCCCGAATCCGGACCCCGCAGACGCGCCCCTGTTCATTGCGGATCAGGCGCTGAAGTTTATGCTGGGTGGCGATGTCCAGGCCGAGATCCCGGCAGGTGGAGAGCATGGGCTTGATGATGGAAAATCCGCTGGTGCGGTGGGCGAGATGGCTCCTGGGCTGGCTGTGTCCCCCGAAGGCCTGGACGCGGCCCTGGTATCTGGCCCCTAAGGCGATGCTCCATTCCAGGGCGTCCTTGGAGTGTTCGGCCACGGTCCGGGCCAGTTCGGGATGATTCAGAGACAGCCCGGCCCGGAGCATGTCCCGGAGCATCTGTTCTTTCGAATCGGTAATGCCCTGGCGCTGCTGCATAGCCGTTCCCGCCGCGGCCACCGCGCCGTCGCTGATGACCGAGTTGCCCCCGTATCCTTTCATTTTTTCCAGGATGAGCACGGAACAGCCGGCGGTCCTGGCCTCGATGGCCGCGGCCAGCCCGGCGAAACCGCTGCCCACGACAACGACGTCCACGGTTTCTTGCCAGGACAGGCTGTCTGCCAGGTTTTCGATGTTCATCATGGTCTGCCTCGTTCAGCCCCTGTTGCTGGGTTCGGCCAGGGCGGGTTCATCCCTTGCCGGAAAAGGAAACGTTTTCAATGCCGATCATTCGGTCGATGACAAACAGGCCGATGATCACGATACCCACCAGATAGACCGAGATGGCGGAAATCGCGGGACTGAGCTCATAGCGGATCGCGGTATAGATCTCCACCGGGAGAATGATGGTTTTCGGGGTGTAGAGAAAGAGCCCGATGATGAACTCCTGGGTGGAGAGCACAAAGGAGAGGAAAATGGAGGCGATGAGTCCGGGTTTGACCATGGGCAGGGTGATCTGCCAGAAGATCTCCAGGGAGTTGGCCCCGAGATCCTGGGCGGCGTAAGCGTAAATCGGATTGAAGCGTTCAAAGACCGCGATCATGGTGATGAACACGATGGGACCGGCCCAGAGGGTGTGCCCCAGGGCGAGATCGAGATAGGAGCCGCGAATCCCGAAGTTGCTGAGAAAGATGAGCAGGGAGATCCCGATCATCACCGGGGGAATCATGATGGGGCTCATGAAAAAGGTCCGCAGGAACTCGGTGAAGCGGTTGGTCCTGCGGGTGATGGCGTAGGCGGCCGGGGTGCAGAGGAGCAGGGTGAACAGGGTGGTCAATCCGGCGACGATCAGGCTGTTCATCAGGGCCTTGACCCAGATATCCCGTTTGAAGACCTCCAGGTACCACCTGAAGGTGAAGTCATTGAAGGGCCAGCTCAAGTGGGCCTTGTCCAGGAACGAACTGATGAAGACGATGAGCAGCGGCGCCAGCAGGATGATCAGGACCACGGCCAACAGACAGTTGAAGGCGATGCTTTTGAAATCCCAGTCCTGTTTCATGGTTTCTCCCCAAGTTCGATAAGGTTCAGACATGCGGCGATGTCGATAGGGGTCTATGTCCCCCGGCCGAATGAAGTCCGCCTGGTCAGAGTTCCCTGTACATCTGTTTCCGTTTGAGGATCTTGGTCTGCAGATAGACGATGAGCAAGGTGAAAAAGAGGATGATGATCCCGAATGCGGACCCGTAAGGCCAGTCCCGAAGGCTGAGGATCTGCCGTTCCGCATGGACCGCCAGGGTCCAGTGCTTGGCGTTGCCCAGGATGGTCGGGGTGGCGAAGGCCCCGAAAGCCCAGATGTAGACGATGAGGCCTCCGGAGATGACCCCGGAAAGGCTCAAGGGCCAGATGACCTTAAAAAAGGTCTCGATGCGGGTGGCCCCGAGATCGAAGGCCGCGTCGATGTACCGCGGGTTGATGAGGGTCAGCACGCTGAAGAGGATCAGGATATAATAGGGGGCGCATTCCGAAAACAGGCCGAGGACGATGGTCGGCCAGGTGAAGAGCATGTTCACGCTTTCCTCGACCAGCCCGATCCGTTGCAGGAAATTGCTGATGGGGCCGGCCGGGGAGAGAATGATCCGCCAGCCGTAGAGCCGGACCACCAGGTTGGTGAACAGCGGGAACAGAATGCAGATGTAGAGGATCTTGCGCTTCAGGCCGGTGGACTGCCAGAGGGCGTAGGCCACCACATAGCCCAGGGGAATGGTCACCACACTGACGGCCAGACCCAGGAGGAAACTTTTGATCAGAACCTTGACATAGAAGATGTCCGTGAAGAATTTGATGTAATTCTCAAGGGTGAAGATCGGTTCAATTTCACCATAGGGAAGGGAATGGTGCAGGCTGTATTTGACCATCAGCAGGATGGGAAACAGAAAGAAGCAGAGCGTGAACAGTAATAAGGGGATGGCCGGTATGAGGTACTTCAGGGACGGTTTATAGGTGGTCAGGGTACTCATCGGGGCATACCTCCGGGCTTAGCCTTGAAAGCAAAAGGTTTGGCTCCGTTCCCAGCCGATCAGGATCTCCTGGTTCGGGTAGAAATCGGCATTCAGCTGGGTCGAGAAGATATCGATGAAAAAGATCTCCCCGCTCTCGATGAGTTTGACATAAAAACGCAGCTGCCGGCCGAAATAACTCACCGTGTCCACCCGGGCCCGGAAATGATTCTCCGGGAGCTCGGCCTCCGGGTCCAAAAGGTGGATCTCCTCGGGCCGGACCACGAAAAGCACCCGGCTGTCCGTGGGGAGGTCCTGCTGGGGGATTTTGACCTGGAGTCCGGAATCGGAGACAAACATCGTCGGTGAGACGATGGTCCCTTTGACCTCGTTGGCTTCCCCGATAAATTTGGCGACGTACTCGTTCTTGGGTCGCTTGTAGATGGTCTCCGGGGAATCCAGTTGGACCACGACCCCCATGTTCATCACCGCGATCCTGTTGGCCATGCTCAGGGCTTCGGTCTGGTCGTGGGTGACGTAGACAAAGGTCTTGTCGATCTCCTTGTGCAGTCTGACCAGTTCCACCCGCATCTGCTGGCGCAGGGCCAGGTCCAGGTTGGACAGGGGCTCGTCCAGGAGGAGGACGTCCGGTTCGATGGCCAGGGAGCGGGCGATGGCCACCCGTTGCTGCTGGCCGCCGCTGAGTTCGAACGGCATCCGGTTCTGGTACCCGGACATATGCAAAAGCTCCAGGAGTTCGTCCACCTTGCGGGTGATGGTCTTTTTGTCGATTTTCCGTTTCTTCAGGCCGAAGGCGATGTTCTCGTAGACACTCATGTGCGGAAACAGGGCCCATTCCTGAAAGACCATGGAGGTGTTCCGCTTGTTGGCCCGGACCCGGGTCACATCTTTATCCAGGATCTTAATGGTGCCCGTGGTGGGAAATTCCAGGCCGCCGATAATTTTCAACAAGGTGGTTTTGCCGCAGCCGCTGGGGCCGAGCAGGAAAAAGAAGTCCCGGGCGTAAATGTCCAGGGAGATGTCGTGTAGGGCCGTGACTTCGTTGAATTTTTTCGTGAGGTTCTGAAGACTGACAGCGGTGTTCATAGGGCAACCCTTTTTTGCTGGACGTCGACTCGGTGAACACGGGCCGGCAGGGCAGGGTCCCGGCCGGAAGGCCCCCTCGAGGAGGGGGCCCGGACATTTTTCGCAGCTGGCTTACCTGGAAAGAACTTCTTTGAGGAAGTGGTCTTCCAGTTCCTTGCGCATGGGCTCGAGGAATTCGGCGTCGATCTTGGTGATCTTTTTCCACTCTTCCACGGTGGTTGGCTGCAGGTCGTTTTTCTTCATGACTTCGGGAATATGTCCTTCCAGATCCTTGTAGACCATGATGTTGTAGTGGCGTTTCAGGAAATCGATCTGGGCCTTCTTGCTCACGGTGTAGTTGATGAAGGCCTCGGCCAGGTCGCGTTTCTCCGTGCCCCGGACCACGCAGAAATGATCCAGGTAGGCCACCCCGCCTTCCTCGGGGAAGACGATGCCGTAGCGATCCTGGTTTTCCAGGACCAGGGTGGTGCCGGAGCCGTTCCAGTAGTTGCCCACCAGGATTTCCCCGGCATCCAGGGCGGAGACGAATTCAGCCCCTTTTTCGTAACAGAAGAACCAGCGCTTGCTCAGCCTGCCCATCTGCTCCAGGATGGCGTCCCGGCCTTCCTGGCTGTAGATGGCCTGTTCCGGGGGGGAATAGTCCGTGAGATAGCTGCCCACGTAGACCCAGTAGGGGAACCAGCGTTCGATCCCGATCTTGCCCTTGAATTCGTCCCTGAAGAGATCCTCCCAGGACTGCGGGGCCTGCTTGACGAGGTCTTTCCTGTACAACAGGACGTGGACCCCGACGTCGAAGGGGACCCCGAATTCGATGGTGGGGGACATCTCGTCTTTGACGTAAGGATAGACGTTGTCGATATTCGGGATGTTCTCGTAGCGCAGGGGCAGCCAGAGCTTTCGCTTGACGCCGACAAGATAGTCGGCATCGGCGGTTTCGGCCACGTCGAGGGGGGGCTGGTCCTCGGGAGCGGCGATGATTTCAGGGGTGAAGTCCCAGGAGTACTTGTACTGCAGCTTGGCGCCGGTCATTTCCTCAAAGGGCTGGCCGATGGCTTCCTTGAAATGGTCGGCATAGGGGCCGGACCAGATCCCCACAACAAGGGTTTCTCCTGCATAAGGTTTTTCAGCACTTGAAACGGTTCCTGTTGTCAAAATCAGGAAACAGAGACACAACACAACTGGCAAAATTCTGAGATTCGTGGGAAACAGTTGCTTTCTCATGGATTCTCTCCTTTGTTAGAGTTTACGGTTTCGAGCGAGTCTCTCGGGGTTTTATGTGTTTTTCCCGGAAAAAGCGGTTTTTGAAGATATTTTATCTAGATTTCAAGATAAACCCTATTATAACTTTTTATTTCAGTCAAGGCCTGCCTTTGCACATGCACAGGTCTGTTTTTTTTACCCTCCCCCCAAGCTTTTTATATCTTTGGAGAATTGGTTGTCCAATAATCATAGGAAAGTCAAAATGAGAATTACTGCTTTTATGGTTGTCGCCACAGGGGAGGGTTGGATAAGAAAAATCTTCGGAAGTCCATGTATTTGGTCCGCTATCGAAGGAAAAATCATCAATTCGCTGATAGGCTCACAAGGTATTTCTTTGATATTGTCAATTTGAGTAGAAAAAGAAGGTGATTCATGACGGAAGGGAGCCCATCTCTATTGACAGAACAAACTGAGATCTTTGTCATTGCCGGATTTCTGGGATCGGGTAAGACAACTCTTCTCAAGAGGATACTGGCTTGGGACGCTGATCTGCGGAATACCGCGGTGATAGTGAACGAATTCGGAAAAGTGGGCCTTGACAGCGATATGCTCAAGCAAGGTGGCTCAGATGTGATTGAACTCACGAGCGGATGCGTCTGCTGCACAATGAAAGCCGATTTGAATCTGACGCTGCAAGCCCTCTGGAAAAGGTCGAGACCAACCAGGATCCTGATAGAACTTTCCGGTGTGGGAAACCCTGTATCCGTGGTTGAAACCTTGAATGAAGCTGCAATGCATGACCATATGGCCGTCAAAAAGGTCATCACCATCGTCGATGCCGACAACTGGGAGGTCAGAGATTGTTTTGGATCACTTTTCAGCAAGCAAATCCAAGAGGCTGACCTCATCCTCCTCAACAAGAGCGACACTGTTGACCCAAAGCAGATTCTCTTTTTTTTGAAAGAGATCAATGAGTTGGTCCCTGATGCAGAGGTTATTCCCACGATATACAGCAATGTAGACTTTCAGACGCTGTTTGCCGGCAGTGCCTGGAACCTGCCACGGCCAATCAATGCCTTGAAAAGCACCGCTGACATTGAAACAGATCTCGATAGGGCTGATCGGCTCTTTGTGACTTTTTCCTTCCAAGGTCCGGAGATCCTCAATGAGACGTGTTTCCATGATTTCATGCGCAATCTGCCCTGGGAGCTGTTTCGAGTGAAAGGAACGGTGCGCTTTGAAAACCGAACTGTTTTTGTGAATCATGTCGGGAACAAGACAGAATGGGAAAACTGGTTAGGAAGGGATGAAACGCGTCTGGTTTTCATTGGCTGTGGAATTGACAGCGAGGCGACAACCCGAAATCTGAAACGGTGTGTCTTACAAAGCCGAGACAATGCCTGAGGTCTTTTCGTGGTGGGTTGAACATATGAACGTATTTCAACAGAGGAGGCAATGATGAATGCAAAACAACGGGTAATGGCAGTCATGCAGCATGAGAAACCGGACCGTATGCCCTGCTTCGCAGCCAATAGTTTGGTCACCTATGATCAGATGGAGAAGGTGCAAGCCTTCTGGCCTGAAGGGCATGAAAAAGCCGAACCCATGGCCAAACTGGCCCTGGCCAACCATACCGTGCTTGGATTTGACGCGGTGAGACTCCCTTTTTGTCAAACATTTGAGGCTGAAGCGCTCGGATGTAAGGTCAAACCGGGGAAGACCAGACAGGGAGAGGGGATACCGGGCATCGATCATCCGCCACCTTATAAATTGGAGGACACTCCGAGCTTTCCGGATGATTTTTTGTCCAGAGGGCGAATTCCCGAACTCCTGAAGGCGGTTCAAATCCTGAAGAAGGAACTCGGCGACGAAGTTCCGATTGTAGCAGGAATCGTCGGTCCTTTCTCGATTGCCGGCCATCTCATAGACACCGTTCCCCTGCTGAAAACCTCCTATAAGAAGCCGGAGAAGCTGCGGCCCTTTCTCGATGTGGCAGAAAAGGCGGGCACAGCTCTGGCCAAAGCCCTGATTGAAGCCGGTGCGGATATCATCAGTTGCGAAGATATGACCGCTTCTCCAGACCTAATGGCTCCCAAAACCTTTGGGGATCTTGTGCTGGAATATGAAAGCAAGCAGTTTGCAGCCATTTCTGTTCCAACTATTCTTCATATCTGTGGGAAGGTTGATGTTATCGTTGAGCAGATGGGCCAGACAGGAACAAGCGCCTTGAGCCTTGAACCAAAGGCTGATGTCCAATTCGCCAGAGAAAAATGTGGCCCGGACATGGTTTTGATGGGAGGGGTGGATGTCACCAACACCTTGTTCCTCAAAGAACCGGATGTCGTCACTAAAGAGGCCGAGGAATCCATCTCCAAAGGTATCCAGATCCTTGCACCCGGATGCGCCGTCTCCCCTGGAACACCTATGGAAAATCTTCTGGCCATGTTGCAAGTGGCTCAGAAACACTGAAATACTTTCGCTAACTCTTAAGTATGAAGGAACACTCCAAAAAGGGTTCGGTCCTATGAGACAAAATGCTCAGATTGAAGCTAGTCCCTTTAGATACTCAGCCACGTGTTGACAAAGCAGAGCGAAACCGTTAAACAATAATTATGAAGAATTATGAAAGGAAGAAGTGTTAAAAACCTTCTTTGTATTATTCTGGAATTATTAAAAAGATTGATTAGTCAATTTGAAAAATAGCTCAGGAATCAGTCTGATAATCCAGAGCCGGGTAAAGAAAAATCGCGTACTTGCAGGTGGCATGCACCATTCTTTTCGACCACCCTACACACAGCTGTTATACCAATAACCAGTGGTCAGGGTTCGCTTCCAGGTTTTTCAGAAGCCGTCTGTTCGATCGCTGCATATTTAGGTTGTCCGGCTTTTGTAGCCCATGAGACAGATGTTGGCGGACTGGGGGAAGCAATCAGGAAAAAAAGTGATTGCCCAATTTTGCCGATGTCTCCCTGTACGATCTGGACCGGACCAAGAGTCGAACTGCTTCTGAACAACTGAGCAGTATCAGTTCAAAGGAGGTTCCAATAACTCAGCATTTGGAAAAAGCTTTGGAGCAGAGCCGATTGGTCTTTGAAGCCACGAATGCGGCGGGAGTCATCCCTGGCAAAGTTATTTCCCGGGAGATGTTCATTGCTGCTCCGGGCATGCCCCTTGGTCTGGATCAAAAGGGGATCACTGAAGCAGGATCGAGGATTTTACACGATCCATTGCAGATCGGAACCGCAACCATGTTGGTCAGAATTGCCAATGGTTAAATGTGAACCAGCCAAGAGGTATTACAGAAAGAGGGTCGAGCTCTTCAGCCTTATTGACAAAATCAAGCTCTGGCCTTCTCGGAAAGGTGTCCTTCATGGAATCAGAACTATCGAAAAGAAAGGAGAACAGGCCTGGATCACCACTCATTGCAACATGCAATTCATGGTCAACAATTCAAAAAACAGCCGTGGTGCTCGGTGGCTCAGAAATAAGTGGTTTACGAAACCTTGTGAAAAGTGCAAAGTCCCGGACTGGAAAATGAGTAAATATTCTTCCACCAGTTTCAAGCGGCATTATGGTTCACTTTTACAGCATAATCGGAAATAGTTGAAGTCCATTTTTCATATACTAGTCAAATTTTCCATCATTACAAGTAATTGTTCCATTCCATAAACTTTTTTTTATCAAACAATACAAATAGAATCTGAGTTTATAACTTATCTCGAAAGCTGATAAAGGGCATTTGATCACCCTTGCTATATCGAGTCTGAGTATTCGGAGTCAGACATGCCAAAGATTGGTATTGCTTTGGATCTGGGAACCAGTGGATTCAGGGGGCAGGCAGTCGATCTCGAGCAGGATGGATTGATCCTTTCGACCGTCGTTACCCCCCGTCATCCTTTGCCGGGGGCCAATGTCATGGATCATCTCCATTGCGCTGTTGAAGTTGGGCTGCAATGGACCCACGAGATTGTTGTGGAGGCCGTTAATAAGCTAATTGAAAACATGGGTGTCGCCAAAGAGTCGATTGTCAAACTGGCGGTATGCGGAAACCCCATTCAGCTGTCCCTGTTTCAGGAAATTGAGATACGAGATCTGGCCTATGCCGGGAAACGCAAACTCCAGGCCTTGGGAGTCACCCCCCCCAACAGGGATGGAGGATTGTTCAAAACCTCACAGATACGCGGACTTGACCTGCCGGCGAAGGCCGATGTCTTGATTCCTCCTGCTGTGAGGCATGAGGTCGGGGCCGACGCTTTGGCCATGATGATCCAAACCGGCATGCTGGAAAAAGATGAAATCGCGATTGCCACTGATTATGGGACCAATGCTGAAATGGCTTTGATCGCAAACGGCAGGGTCTACTCAGGGTCTACGGCGGCCGGGCCGGCCTTGGAAGGGCAACAGATAGGGGACGGACTGCTGGCGCTCCCTGGAGCCATTTCGGATGTCGACTTTGAAGCCAAGGAGTCCAAGACTCGGCCGGCAGGGAAAAATCAGGATGATCAATCCGTCTCTGGTTGGCTGAAAACCTATGTTCTCGGCAAGGACATGCTTTCCTATCCTGGCGATACGGTTGACCCGAATACTGGTGAGCTCTTTCACAAAGGAGAACGGGCAGTTGGTATCACAGGGACCGGGGTCATCGCCCTCATGAGCCAGGGCATGGAGTATGGTTTCATTCAGCTTCCAAAAATTGCCACCAGGGATGGATACATTTATTTGCCAAACAGCGTCAGGTTTCACTCCAAAGATGTGATTGAAGCCGGAAAGGCTTTTGGGGCGGTGCGCGCCGGTCATATGGCCTTGTGTCATGAAGCGGGCATCGGTTTGGAGAAGATCGGGACAGTCTATATGTCAGGCGCTTCAGGAACGTATGTGGATGCTCTGAAGGCCAAAGACGTGGGACTGATTCCGGCCGGAGCAACAAAGATCTATCAGGTGGGGAACACCTCCCTGGCCATGGCCAGGGATTTGCTGCAAAACGAGGATGAACTCCTCCGCATGCAGCGGGTTTCGGATCAACTGAGGCAACATCATTGTATGTTCGCCGAATCCAAGGTCTTTGAGAAAGTGTATATCCTGGAATTATCTTTTTGGACTGAAGGGATGACCTACGGACAGTACCAGCATTTCCTGAAAAAGTTCGGCCTGCCGCGATTGAAAGAAACAGACAACCGTGTTGAAATTTTCAAAAAGGTGAAAAGAGACATAGCCGATACCGGAATTCATGGGTTACGAATCATTGAGGACATTGGCCAGGAGAAACAGATTCTTTTTTCTGGATGCATCGGATGTGCCCTCTGTGTTGAGGAATGTCCGGAAAAGGCGCTTCAACTGGAGGAAAGAGAGAATCTTTTCGAGATTTCCATAGAGTTGGGTTTGTGCAATGGGATTGCCTGTAAGAGATGCGAGGCGATCTGTGAAGAAAAAGTCTTTAGCTGGAATAGTTTGATCACGGCGTGAGGTCTTTATCTCTGAAGACCTTGCCTGGAGGAATGATGGATAATGATTCTTTGAGCGATATCTTACTTCGTGCCTTGCAGAACAGCAAGGGGATTATCGGGGCTGCTTTCCTCCTGGATGAAGACCACCAAAAAATACTTGAGATTGAAACTGAATCGGAAAAGAGAAGTCTCATGGGATTGGGCAAAGTCTTCAACAGCGGTTTACGAGAAGTCCTCCAGTGTACACACATCGTTGTTGGCTTGACAAATATGGATTTTGACTGGGGCCGTTTACCGAGCCTCGTATTGAAAAAAGGTGATGAAGTTGTGGGGGAGGAGGTGCGGGATGAAGAGGATCGATCGAAGTTGTCAAGCCAAGAAAACGTCTGGTTCATGCATGAGTGTTTTGTCATTTATAAGGACAGAATGTCTTTTCCCAAGGAATTGATGGATAAAACCTGTTATTTTGATACCCCCTGTCTGCCCGCAGAGTGGTGCAGGCTGGAAGGAAAAAACCATCTAATAAACTTCAATGCCGTTATTTTTGCCAACCCGTCCACTCTGACGGACAATTTCTTGAAAACAAAGTATTTCAAAGGGGTCAATGAAAAAGGTGTGGGCACAATCCTGGTAGGGCTTCAGCTGGGGCGCACGAACAATGAACGGAATACAACCTCATAGTCTTTGGCTTTTAAGCGGTAGACAGTAGCTTTTGAAAAATGTGCCAACGCCCTGGTTTCCTGTCAGGCCAAGAGCCAATGGCTCATTGCACAGCCAGACACATTGTAGCTTACGAAAAGAGCCCAGTACGTTATGGATGTACAGCCTTTCCACGAATCAAGCCGGGGGGTATCTTTGCCTGGGAAAACTGAGGAAGCCTTTCAGGAAAGCCGGGTCAAGTTAACCGCCAAGCTGTCCGCAATTATCAACAATCTCCCCGGAATGGCCTACCGTTGTCTGAATGACCGGAACTGGACCATGGAGTGGATCAGTGGCGGCTGCTATAATTTGACGGGCTACAAGCCTGAAGAGTTGCTTCATAACCAGATCACTTCTTACAATGATTTGATCCATCCGGATGATCGCGATGGAGTATGGAATGGTATTCAGGAAGCCTTAACGCAGAAGAAGGGCTTTGAACTGGAATACCGGATTCATACCGCCGATGGTCAGGAAAAATGGGTCTGGGAACAAGGCCATGGGGTACTTGAAGGCCATAAAGTTCTGGCGCTGGAAGGAATCATAACCGATATCACACGTCGAAAGGTGCTTGAAAAGGAACTCCAGATTTCCGAGAGAAAATATCGCCGTATTTTCGAAGGCTCTCAAGATATGATCTTCATCACATCCAGGGAGGGAAAAGTCAAGGAGGTCAATCAGGCCTGTGTGGATTTACTGAAGTATCGGACCAAGCAAGAGATCGTTTCCCTATCCTCCATAGAGGAAATATTTCACACAACAATTCACTGGAAGGTCTTTCAAAAGCAACTCGATAAGCACGGGTTTGTCAAAGAGTACGAAGCCCAATTCAAGAAGAGGGACCACACCAAGGTGCATTGCTTGCTCAGCGGAAACGTGCTCAAAAATGAGGACGGAAGTATTCTCGGGTATGAGGGTATTGCAAAAGATATCACTGCACGGGTCGATGCCACCCGGAATCAGTTGCGGCGCAACAGGGAGTTGGAATTTTTAAACTCTATAGCCCTGGTCATCAACCGGTCACTCGATTTGAATGATATCCTCATCATGGCCTTGAAGAATATTCTGAAGGTATTTCAAATCAATTCCGGCGGTATCTTCTTGGTGAATCATGAAAAATCTGAGCTTGAACTTCGTGTTGAACAAGGGCTTGATATCATTGAGGATAGAAGGTCTGAACAATTTAATATCAAGGACCATGGTCTAAGTGAGGCCATGCTGAAAAGAAATGTTGTCTTTACTCCAGAGGCCACCTTTCCTCCTTTCAGAGGGATTATTACAGGTCACGACCACAGGAAGTCCAGAGAGCTCACCTGTTTTTTAATCACTGCGAAAGACAAGGCCTTGGGTTTTATTGCCTTGGAACACAGTATGGAATCATTTTCTCATCAAGATGTACGCCTTCTGGGTTCCCTGAGCAACTTCCTTGGAGGGGCAATACAAAAAGCGCAGCTTTGGGAAACTGTTTGCAAGGACAGAGAGGAACTTAAGAATTTGACCGCGATGCTCTTTCAATCCCAGGAAAAAGAGTGTAAGAGAATTGCCCAAGAGCTCCACGACGAAGCCGGACAGGGTCTGACCGGAATCAAATTTCAACTGGAGGAACTCGAGAGGAAACTGGCTCATTCTTCAGGCCAAGCCTTACAAGTTCTCTCAGAGGTCAAGGAACAGATAACAAACACGTATGAAGGCATGCGTGTTCTCTCCCACCGGCTGCATCCTTCCATCCTTAGTGATTTGGGGCTTGAACCCGCCTTGAGATCTCATTTGGAAAATGTTTCAGAGCATAGCGATCTGGAGATAGATTTCAAGATGATCGGCTTTACCGGACGGATAGACTCAAAAATCGAAACGGTTCTCTACCGCTGTGCTCAAGAAGCATTGACAAACGTACTGAGGCATGCACAGGCATCCTCCTTCAGGCTATCGATCATAAAGAGTTATCCCCATATTATTTTCAAAGCAGAGGACAACGGGGTGGGCTTCGATCCGGACTATTTGAATACAGATAACAACAGACAGAGTATAGGATTGCTTTCCATGAGAGAACGGGTGGCCATGCTGGGCGGAAGCTTTTCGCTTCATGCTTCTCCGGGTGGGGGAACTCAGGTTTACATCAAAATTCAAGTGCCGGAGATTGCCAGTGATTGAAGGAAAATATACTATTCTACTCTGCGATGACCATACCGTCATCCGCCAAGGCCTTGCCAGGATCCTGGATGATGATCCCGAGCTGAAGGTCATCGGGGAGGCGGAGAACGGCAGGGATGCCGTGAAAAAAACCGAAGAGTTGACTCCCGATGTGGTACTGATGGACATCACCATGCCCTTGTTGAACGGGATAGAGGCCACACGACAGATAAGAAAGCTTTGCCCTGAGACAAAGATTATCATTCTTTCCATGCACTCCCACGATTATTACATCAGTGAGCTATTCAGCTTAGGTGTTTCGGGCTATCTCCTCAAAAAATCTTCGGGGGAGGATATCATTAAGGCTGTCAAGGCGGTCGTTCAGGGTGACATCTTTTTAAGCCCCTCCATTTCGAAGAAAGTTGTCCGGGACTATCTCACCCAGAGACAAGACAAATCCTTGCAGGAGACCCTTTTCAGCAAGCTCTCCAATCGGGAACGGGAAGTATTCCAGCTCATTGCCGAAGGATACTCGACAAAGGAAATATCGCAAATGCTTTTCATAAGTTCGAGTACAGTCAAAACGCATCGCACAAAAATCATGGAAAAAATGCAAATGAACAGTCTTTCCCAGTTGATCAAGTTTGCTATTGAACTTGGTCTCGTAGAGGTTCGACCCTGATTGTTCGACTTCCCCCCAAATGAATCTCACCTCTTATCCGGGCACAATTCATACAATTGACGATAGATTTCACAAGATGACTTGTGTCATAGTTTTTCAAACTCATTGAGAACATGTTTGGTGTTGGTTTCCTTTGACGTTTTACGGGGATTTCGGAGGAGATCAGCGCTTGGGGGATATGCGATTCAATATCTTACAAAGGAGGACGTTTGATGTTTCACTTTGATAAGGAACAGAACATTTATGAAATTGGGAGTGTGAGGTTTGGGGGACAGCCTGGAGAATACCCAACCGTTGTCTGCTCTTCTATTTTTCAGAAGGGTGACAGGGTTTTTTCTGGAAAGCGAAAAGAGGGGTTCAATGAGCAAAGAGCCGAAGAAGTTTTGAAGAAACAGGACAAACTTGCAGAGGAAACCGGAGTCCCGGGGATGGCGGATATCGTTGCCAATTCCGGAAAAGAATTCAAAACCTATATTGATTTTGTCACCTCGGTTTCAAATATGCCCTTTTGTATTGACGCCTGGGTCCTGAAGCCCAAGCTTGAAGGAGCAGCCTACTGTGCAGAAAAAGGCCTTTTGGACCGCATGTTCTACAACAGTCTCACCGTTTGGGAGAAGGACCTTGAAACCGAGATTCGTGAGATTGCGAATCTAGGGGTCAAACATGTTCTACTCGTGGCCTTTGATCAGGACGATCAGATGCCGAGCGGCCGGGTGACCGGTACCAGGAAACTCTTAGAGGCCATCGAAAAGGTCGGGGCTCAATTCGAAACCATTATTGTGGATACTGCCACTATGAATGCACCGGCCTGTGCCATGTGCAGCCTCGCTAACCAGATGATAAAGGAGGAATGGGGGTTTGCGGTTTCCAGTGCTCCAAGCAATGGTTCATACATGTGGAAAGAAGCCAGAGAAAAATGGGGGTTCAAGGCTTGGGCCGCAGTAGATGCAACCCTAGAAGGACTCTGTTCTTTCTTCAGCCACGACATGATTTTTTCCGGCCCCATGGGAGGTGTTGACCGGATTATGCCGGCAGTGGCCATGGCCGAGGCTTACCTGGCCACCGCGGTCTTTTCCACGCACAAAAGATTGCCTAAAGATCAAAATCATCCACTGTATAAATTATTTCCAGATTTTGTTGATCAGCTCAAGTCTATTGGCTGATCATACCCTATTCAGAGTGCCGTATTGACCCAAGATATCAAAATGACAGAAGAAAAGGAGATGGAACATGGCTACAGAGGAGAGAAAACAGGAATTATTGAAAGAGATCCGCGCCGCTTTAGTGGATTACGATGAGGATAGGGTGGCGGAGTTGGCCAAGACAATACTTGATGAGGGCGTCGATCCCTTTGAAGCCACTATGGAGGGATTGGCAGAAGGGATGATCGAGGTCGGAGATCTCTACAATAAAAAAGAATACTTTGTTCCGGAGTTGCTGCTTTGCGCGGATGCGCTGTATGCCGGGTTGGATATCCTGCGGCCGGCGATCAAAGAAACAGACCGGGCTTCAGACGTGAAAGGTTCGATCATCCTGGGTGTGGTTGAGGGCGATGTCCACGACATCGGCAAGAATTTGATCAAAATGATGTTTGATGTGGCTGGATGGACAGTACACGATCTGGGCAAGGATGTGCCTCTTGACAAATTCATAGAGGAGCAACTGAAGACGAATTCCGACATAGTCGGTCTGTCCGCCTTGATGACGACCAGCATGATCTCTATGCCCGAGATTGTCGCCAAATTAAAGGAGAAAAATCCCAATGTCCGCATTATGCTGGGCGGAGCGCCCATCACGCCGGAACTTGTTGAAAAGTACGGTGCCGACGGGTATGCGGAAAGTGCCGGGACCGCGTTGGATGAGGCCATCAAGTTGCTCAAGATGTTGAAAGAAGAGGAAACAAAAGGATAAGGAAGAAGCTATGGCAGAAAAAAATCAATATCTGGTTATTTTTCAACCATCCGGAGCCCGCGGTTATATCAGCGAGGGAAAGACCCTCAAGGAGGCCTCTGTTGCTCTTGGTGTCGATCTTGAAGGTGTTTGCGGAGAACAGGCGATATGCGGGACGTGTAAGATCCGTGTTGAAGAAGGGGATTTCGAAAAGTACGCCATTCATTCCTCACGAGACAGTCTCTCTCCCATGGGAGCCTCGGAGAGAAAGTTTTTCAATATCCGCCAGGAGGAGGAAGGCTACCGTTTGTCCTGTCAGGCGAAAGTCCAGGGCAATGTAGTGGTCTTTGTTCCTGAGGAGAGCCGGATGGGCAAGCAGATAGTCCGAAAGGCGCACAAGGAACTGGATATTGAAATAAAACCCGCGGTCAAGAAGTATTATGTGGAGCTTGTAAAGCCAACCTTGGAGGAAAACCAGGGAGACTTGGAACGGTTGCAGGGTGCCTTGGAGAAGGTTTACGGCCTGAAAAATCTGGGCATTGATTATCAGGTGGCCATGGAGTTGCAAAACACCATTCGCGAGGGCGAATGGAAGATCACTGTAACTGTCTGGCAGGACAGGGAGATCATTAAGGTTGAGCCGGGACGCAATGAGAAGGCTTACGGCATGGCCATAGATGTGGGAACATCCACTGTGGCCGGCTACTTGACAGACTTGGCCAACGGCAAGGTTATCTCCACGGCCTCGATGATGAATCCTCAGGTGGTCTACGGCGAAGATGTCATGTCCCGGATCAGCTACACCATGACCAACCCCAAGGGCCTGGAAATCTTGAACGGGGCCATTGTGGACGGGCTCAACGGTGTGGTCGAGGAGGCAGCCTCGGCGGCGGGTATCAAACGCCAGGATATCGTAGACCTGACGATTGTGGGCAATACCTGCATGAATCATCTTTATCTCAACATGAATCCGAAATACATCGGCCGGTCGCCTTTCCCGCCGAGCATGCACCACTCCATCGATGTCAAGGCCCGTGATTTCGGGTACAAGATCCCACCTGAAGCCGAAGCCACTGACAAGGGTCGTTATTCTCCATGCCGGGTCGAGTGTCCGGCCGGACTGAGTATTGATGACTTTCTCTACCTGATTGCGCAGCATAAGTACAAGGAGGCCTTGGAGCTTGTCCGGATTTCCTTCCCTTTTGCAGGGATCTTGGGGCGTGTCTGCACCCATGCATGTGAAAAGGTTTGCGAGAGGGGACAAGTCGACGAACCTATATCGATTCGGGCTGCACATCGCTTCCTGGCGGATTACGAACTTCAGTCAGGCAGAGTGAAATCAACACCTGTGGATATCTCAAAGGAGGAAAAAATTGGAATCATCGGCGCCGGACCTTCCGGGCTTGCCTGCGCCTATGATTTGATCCGAAGAGGGCACCCGGTGACTGTTTTCGAGGCGGCTCCGAAACCGGGTGGCATGATGCGTTACGGTATTCCCGAGTACCGATTGCCACGGAATATTCTGGATAATGAAATTTCCTCTATCCAAGAGTTTGGGGTAGAAATTAGGACCAACACAAGAATCAAAAACGTTGAAGAACTTTTTGATACCGGATACAAGGCCGTTTTTATCGGGTCCGGATGCTGGACAAGCCTCAAACTGAACGTTTCTGGCGAGGACGCCCAGGGGGTCATTCCGGCTGTCGCTTTTTTGGAGCAGGCCAACTCTGGAGAAACAGTCGAGCTGGGCGACAGGGTGGTGGTCATTGGAGGAGGCAGTGTAGCTATTGATGCGGCCAGACTGTCCAAACGTCTGGGGGCCGAGGAAGTCAATCTGATCTGCCTGGAATCCTCAGATTTGACATGTGAAATACGGATGCCGGCCCAGGATCTGGAAATCGAACAGGCCAAGGAAGAAGGCGTCATTGTACACGATTCCCTGGGTGTGGCCCAGATTGTGAGCAGCAATGGCAGGGTCTCGGCGGTGGAGACAGCCGAGTGTGTTTCCGTGTTTGATTCCGAAGGGATATTCGCCCCTCGGTACGGAGACGGCCC
Organism: uncultured Desulfohalobiaceae bacterium; assembly: GCA_964621385.1. Lineage (GTDB taxonomy): Bacteria > Desulfobacterota > Desulfovibrionia > Desulfovibrionales > Desulfothermaceae > JAABTT01. The sequence goes on along the minus strand of CAZUMF010000001.1, from coordinate 4,603 downwards.
AGCCCCGACCATTGAAACCGAGACTGTGATCGTGGCCATTGGGCAGAAGCCGAATGCGGATCTGTTTCCTGAATTGGAAAAGACTCCTTCCGGTATGATCAAAGTGGACAGTGAGACCTTGGAGACCTCAGTTGCTGGAGTCTTCGCTGGTGGGGACGTGGTGACCGGTCCGACTGACGTGGTCTCCTCCACAGCGGCCGGTAAGGAAGCAGCCATTTCCATAGGGCTTCTTCTTTCTGGCATGGATATGAAGGAGGCCAGGCCTCCACAATTCAAAGCAGTGGAAGACATACCAAAAGAAGGGGTTCAAAAAACAAACAGACAGGTGGTGCCGATACTCGAACCGGCAAAGAGAATGACTTTCGACGAAGTTGAATTGGGCTTTGACGAGGAGATGGTCAACCAGGAAGCAAAGCGCTGTCTGCACTGCTCGATATATGCCGAGAAGGACGCCGCGGACACATTGGAAGTCCGGGGCAACGGCATCCTCATATCTCAGGGGGCCTATGTCCATTCCCTGCCTATAGAGGCCGGTTTTGTCGGGGCGGACAATGTGGGGGTGCTCATCTGCGAGGAGCCGTATAAGAAGGATGAAATTCAGCTTATCATCGATATCGGCACCAATGGGGAATTGATCTTTGGCAACAAGGACAAGCTGATCTCGGCTTCCTGCGCCACCGGGCCGGCTTTTGAAGGTGCGGAGTTGAAACACGGCATGCGGGCAGCACCTGGGGCGATCGAAAAAGTAAAAATCGATCCGGAGACCAAAGAGGTCAGCTTTAAAATCATCGGCGATGATCGCTGGAGCACTGAAATGGATGAAAATCCCGGCGCCAAAGGTATCTGCGGTTCCGGGATCATTGATGCCATACCCCAAATGTACCTGTCCGGAGTCATCGAAAAATCCGGAAAATTCAAGAAAGATTTAGATACGCCAAGGTTTCGAGAGGTCGATGGGACGAAAGAGTTCGTTCTCGCCACATCGGAGGAAACATCCCACGGCGAGGCAGTTGTGGTTTCCCAGGACGACATCAGAGCTATTCAGCTGGGCAAGGCAGCTATGTACGCCGGGAGCAAGATTTTGCTGGATACCTATGGTGTTGAAAAAGTCGATAAAGTAGTTTTGGCCGGTGGGTTCGGCAGCTACATAGACAGACTTTCAGCTGCCCTGCTAGGCATGTTTTTGGACTGTGAACCCGATAAAGTCGTCTCCGTTGGGAATGCTGCGGGTGACGGGGCTCGTATGGCCCTGCTCAACACGGACAAGAGAAATGAGGCCAATGAGTTCGCGCGGAAGGTCGAGTATATTGAGCTGACTGTGAATCCCAAGTTTGAGAAGATTTTTGCCAGATCCATGTGGATCCCCCATATGAACGACAAATTTCCAAATTTGGAGAAGTTTCTTCCGAAAGTTTGAGGTGCTTTCATCAGATCGTTTTAACATATAAAGGAGAAAAAACATGAATGATAAACTCAATTCCAGGGAGAGAATCCTCCGTTTTTTCAACAAACAGGAGATCGACCGGGTACCACTCTTCAGTGGTTTCGGAAACGTGACTGTTCATGGGCTGGAGGAGTTTGGATACCGTTTCGCTGACATTCATGTGGATGCCGCCAAGATGGCTGATGCTGCGGCTACCACCTATAGATCATTCGGCTTGGAATGCGCAGTGGTGCCATTTGATATGGGGGTCGAGGCGGAAGCTTTGGGAGCGGGTGTGAATTTTTACAGCCATCGGGATGATGTCGTCTTTCCCACCATCACGCAAAAAGTGTCGGATAAGGTCGCGGATTTGGATCTGGGTACACTGCCGTCCGATCTGTCCGGTGCGGGTCGAATCCCCATGGTCTGTGAAGCGATCAGTCGTTTGAAAAAGGACGTTGGAAATGAGCTGGCCATCGGTTCCTGGACCCTTGGGCCTTACACCTTGGCTGGGCAGATCTTGGACATCGGAGATCTGGCAAAGTCGGCTACCAAGAAAAAAGCCATGGTCGACCCGATTCTGGAAGCCCTGGGTGAAGCTATAGTGAAGATCAGTAAAATGTATCGGGATGCAGGAGCTGATTATATCACGATTCGGGAAATGGGAGCTGGACCGGATATTTTGAGCCCCCGAATGTTTAAGAATCTTATTCAGCCTCAGCTGCAAAAAGTGTTTGCTGCATTGGATTCTCCCAAAATTCTGCATATCTGTGGGGACACGAATACAGTTGTGGAAGCCATGGCCGAGTGCGGGGCGGACGCCGTCAGTGTCGATCAAATGAACGACCTGGCTGAATCTCGCAAGAAGCTTGGTCCGAGTGCGGTGATTTTAGGCAATGTTGATCCCTATGGGGTCGTGGTCGCAGGATCTCCTGAAGATGTAGAGAGATCAGTTGAGCAATCCATCAAGAACGGAGCCAACGCTGTTTGGCCCGGATGCGATATCTTTCCGACAGCCCCAAAGGAGAACATGCAGGCTCTGATGGCTGCTGTGGAGAAGTACGGGCAACTTGAATCCTGTTAACTTCTTAGGATTTATCAAAAGCCAGCGCGGCCACTGGCCGCGCTGGCCTCAGTGATGGGGTTACAGAAGAGTGCTATTCACATTCTGATGCCCGGAAAAAAAATCTTGATAGGTTCTTGCAGGGTAACAGGGAATGATTGATGTTCCCAGTCTTCATGAATTGATGATTTAGTTGGCATGCGGGTACAAGTATGACTGTTGTTGACATTGCTTCTGGTATTTGCGGACTATCGACAACAGTACGGGTCCACAAAGGAAAGCAAAGGAAGGTTCTTCTCACATTTGAAAGTGACTGTGAAAAAATTCAACGACTTGGTGATACTCTGAAAGAATTGGACATGGTTTCTGTGCTCAAAAGTCCGATACATGAAAATTTTATTTATGTGGAGGCAGGGCATTGTCAACTCCATACCAGCTGCCCTGTCCCTTGTGGTATCATCAAGGCGGTTGAAGTGGAACTGGACCTGGCCTTGAAAAAAAACGTCACCATAAGGTTTGTAGAAAATGAATGAAAAGCTGATTACGTTGTGTGATTTAACTGAAAAAGATATTGATACTGTATTTGAAGTTAAAAAGAGTGGAACTGAATTAATCAATAAACTCATAGCAGTCGGTCAGAAGTACAATATACAGGACATTATTCCCTTGAGCACAGATGACATCTGTATTGCTCATTGGGTACGGCTTAAATGCAAATACGGTTGCAGCAAATTTGGCACAAGCTGGTGTTGTCCACCAGAAACTCCAAGCCCTGAACAGACCAAAGTAATTCTGAGTGAGTATAACAAAGCCTTGCTGCTTCATGGAACAATGAAAAATACTCACTTTTATCGAAACAACAATCAAAAAAGAAGAATCCAAGTCAGTACATGGAAAGGGACGGTTGCTTTAGAGCGCTTTCTTTTTTTGGAGGGGTACTACAAAGCCTTTAGTCTGGTTTCGGATACATGTGCACTCTGTAAGATATGTTCTTACCCAAATCCTTGTAAATTTCCAAAAGACAGACGGCCTTCTATTGAATCATGTGCTATAGATATTTTCCAAACAGTTATGAATATTGGAAAATCTTACGAGATAGCCAAGGAAGTGACAGAGGAATACCAGTGTTTCAGCATCATCTTGCTGGAGTAGAAAGTGTCTAGGCTATAAAATTATGTCAATGCAAAGAATAACAGAGGTAAAAATAATATAAGGTGTAATTACTCTTCAATCCCTATCCTGGACCTAACTCCTTTCTCAGAATAATGTTTAACTACCGTCATTTCTGTGACGAGATCGGCAGCATCAATTACTCGTGAATCGGCATATCTCCCAGTTAAAATAAGCTCTAGGTTTTTTGGTTTATTCACAATCATTTTTACAATTTTTTCTATAGGAATCAGGTGATAAAAAGTTGCTATATTTATTTCATCTAGGATAACAACATTAAATTTTTTTGAATTAATAATACTTATAACTTCTTCAAGACCGTCTCTGGCAAATTGAGAATCAGCTTCGTCCGGCTCCCTATCCATAAAAAAACCCCGGCCATATTGCCTGATGGTGATCAAGTCAGAAAATCGTGTCAAACTTTTAAGTTCACAGCTGTGTTTTTCTTTGACAAACTGGCCGATAAAGGTTTTCAAGCCCGCGCCGGCGGCCCGAAGGGCCTGCCCGAGGGCGGCCGTGGTCTTGCCTTTTCCATTACCGGTATAGACTTGGACATACCCCTGCCAGACTATATCTCTGCATTCATCCGGGGATTTTTGCATAGTACCCTCGCTTTATACCAGAAGTTGACATTATTTGCGCTTTTTATCTGCCGTAATGAAAACTTTCCTGGGCACAAGAAAGCCCACCCGACCTTGATATACTGATCCAACTTGACTTTTTGTGAATACAAGGTCAGAAGTCGAGAAATCATGTGCCTCTGTCGATAAAACCAAAATTGGATCAGTATAAAAGAAATTGTAGCACAGTGAGTATCCTTTACTTTCTGCCCAAAAGGCAAGACAATTTTTCACTTCTCACTCCTCACTCCTTACTCCTCACTATCTTAATTGCTACCGACCACCGACCACTGCCTGCCGACCTGTCTCATGCTCATGCGGAACATG